>NZ_CANRIC010000086.1:0-3202 GCF_947630565.1 uncultured Paenalcaligenes sp. | reverse complement strand
TTCTTCATCATCGTCTCCTACGTAACGTATCGCAGAAAACTCCAATTATGACTGTCTCAGTTTAGGGGAAGTGGACACCACCACAAAGACCAGAAATAAAGCCAACAATAAAAAAGGACTTTAAACTGGACTCTGTGTCTCGCTGCTTAGGGCGTAAGGCAAAGCTAATCCCGCTATAAACGATAACGGCGCCTAATAAAAACTCTAGAATGCTCGTGGCTTGTGTATTTAAGAAATTTAAGAGCACCACGCCAATGATGCTAGATGGCACAATACCCAATAAGGTTGTATTGGCTATACGCCAATCAATATGGTGTAAATGTTTGGGTAGGGCGACAGCACTATTGACTAAGCTAATTAAGCTAACTACTGTTGCAATGAAGGGGACGCTAGTGAGTTCGGCGCCACTGCTGATGCCGATGACGATCATGGCTAGGCCGAAACCCGTCACGGTTTGAAAGTAGGTGCCAAGAGCAATGACGAGAAGTAATAGACTAACCGTGACAAAGGTCATAAATCCGTCCTATTTTGAGCTTGTAAAGACGTTACAGTAATGACGTAAAAAATATCTTGTGTGCTGCAGCCTCTAGATAAGTCATTGGCAGGCTTAGCCAAGCCTTGTAATAAAGGTCCAATTGCCACCGCTCCTCCTAGGCGTTCGGCAATCTTATAACCAATATTGCCTGCTTCTAGGTTAGGGAATATAAAGACATTCGCGGCTCCATTGACCGAGGAGTTCTTTATCTTTTTAGCTGCAATCGTAGGAATAATTGCGGCATCAAATTGAACATCTTCATCGATCGCTAAATGAGGTAGTGCTGCTTTAACGCGTTGTGCTGCTCTGGTGACTTTAGTGACAGCAGGGTGATTTGCACTCCCTGCCGTTGAAAAACTCAACATGGCGACGCGGGGCTCAGTTTGTAATAAAATGTTAGCGCTCTGGGTAGCGGCAATAGCGATGGCGGCAAGCTCTTCTTCGGATGGGTTAATGACTAAACCGCAGTCACTAAAGATGACCCCCTTTTGCACTGGGTGATGGGGTTGGTTAAGAAGCATCAAGAAAAAGCTTGAAACTAAATCGGCATCAGGGGATTTACCTATAATCTGCAGAGCGCTACGTACAACATCTGCTGTGCTGTAGACGGCCCCAGCAACAGAGCCGTCAGCGTAGTTGCAATGGACTAACATAGAGGCAAAACAGAGAGGATCTAGTAAGGCTGTTCTGGCTTTGTCCTCCGTCATGCCTTTATGCGCTCGTTGCTTGACTAAGGCCTCGCACAATATATCTGCTTTTGATGAGAGTTGTGGGTCTTCTAGACCAAGGTCGGATAGATTGATTTGCAGTTGTGTGGCAGTGTCTTCAATGCGTGTTTTATCACCTACGAGTATCATTTTTGCGATACCTTGGTGATGGGCATCATAAGCGGCTTGTAATATGCGTGGGTCATCTGCCTCGCAGACTACAATGCGACTAGGTGCTTGCTTGGCCGATTGGATAAGTTGTTCAAGTAGTTTCATGTCTCGCAGTGTCTCGATTATTGGTATATTTTGTTTCGTTTATTGTTGTTAGTTAAATTTAACGATAATTTGACAGGCGGTCAATGATTTGCCATCTTTTTTGGTATTATGTGTTCTAAATAATGAATTTATTGGTGAAGTGAATGAGTGAAAACCAAAACTTGGCTACCCAAGGATCGATAAAAATTGCTGGTGATACACCAACAATGCGCCTTTTTAGCCTCTTAGAATTAATTGCATCCCAAGACAAGCAGTTCTCTTTACAGGATTTAGTGGATAGTACTGATCTACCTAAACCCACCGTGCATCGTATGTTGCAGCAGCTAGAAAGCTCAAATATGTTGACTAGAGACACGGATGGACGGCATTACTGCGTGGGTGGGCGTCTACGTCGCTTAGCTGAGGATTTGTTGTTTAATGACACTAAATATGGGGCGCGTCATGCTGTGTTGCGTGCTTTAGGTAATGAGTTGGGTGAAAGTTGCAACTTAACAGGCTTGTCGGGCAACGAGGTACTGTATTTGGATCGAGTCGAAACCGAGGCTCCTTTGCGTTTTTACTTGCGTCCCGGCTCTAAAGTACCTGTGCATTGTTCTGCGAGTGGCAAAGTATTATTGGCACAAATGACACCTGCTCAACGGCGTAGGTTGTTAGAAAACGTACCTTTTGAAATCTATACCAAAAACACCATTCAAACCCTTGACGAGCTAGAGAAAGAGATTGAAAAAGTCAAAGAGCAGGGCTATGCCTTTGATAATGAGGAGTTTTTGCCAGGTTTATTCTGTGTGGCTGTATTGGTGCCTAGGGCGAATGGCAGCCGATCCAACATGGCTGTAGCCACACAAGCTCCTATTATGCGTATGACGGCAGAAAAGGCGCTCGCTTCTTTACCTGCGCTACAACGTGCAGCGCAGGCCTTAATGAAAATTGAAGCGCAGTTGGATGAGAATAATTAACGCCGTTTTACACGAAGACTAAAGATAAAATCATCGAGAAAATGGTTATCTAGCCCTTTGTGTAAATCGGCAATCAGGTACTGAGGGTAAAGCTGACTTAGATCTAAATTAATCCCTAACCCACAAATTTCGACCCCCTGTTTTGCATATTGGGATAGAACGTGCTGTAAGTGGTTGTCTAAATAATAGTCATCATTCGCAAGATTTGTTGCACTGTCCATGGGACAACCATCTGAAATCACATACAGCAGTTTTCGTTGACTGGGTTGGCTAAGCAGTCGTTGACAAGCCCAATGGACGGCCTCACCATCGATCCCTTCACGATAAAGATCAAGCTTCAGAAGGGCCATGATGGAGCGGTTCGCATGACGCCATGTGGTATCGGCATCCTTGAAAATCCGGTGATCGATCTCGTTTGGTCGTCCTGGGTGTTTTTTACGCCCTTTAGACATCCAACGTCTATAAGGTTTGCCGCCATTCCAGGCATTCGTAGAAAAACCTAATACTTCGGTTTTTGCACCGCTGCGTTCAATTGCTCGGCTGAGTAAATCAACCATCATCGTAATGGTTTCTGCGTTGCCTTTCATGGATCCAGAGCAGTCAATTAAAAAGCTAACACTGCATTGATTGATAAGCTGTTGTATAGGTTGCTTAATTGAAGCTCACCCAGCTAAAGCAAGGTGATTCTTGTTGTCATCGGTTTAGGCGCCGTGATATTCAATCACGCC
>NZ_CANRIC010000085.1:0-3218 GCF_947630565.1 uncultured Paenalcaligenes sp. | reverse complement strand
AAAAAAAGCCCCGAACAAATAAATGTTCGAGGCTTTTAGAATTTGGTTGCGGGAGCTGGATTTGAACCAACGACCTTCGGGTTATGAGCCCGACGAGCTACCATGCTGCTCCATCCCGCGTCAGAAGAGTTATAATAGGTGATCTAAATAAAAATAGCAAGCCCTACTTGGATTATTAGCAAAAATGACAGAAAATGAGATACAGCGCATCGTAGAAGTATTATTATTATGTGCAGATCAACCACTATCTATACAACAAATGCGAAAAGCATTTGACCCGTTTGATCTAACTGCGGATACAATAAAGCATCATCTCATTATTCTTGCGCAAAATTGGCAAGATAAAGGCTTAGAGCTTGTGCAGGTGGCCGGTGGTTGGCGCTTCCAAAGTCGCGCTGATGTACAGCCGTATTTATTACGCTTACAAAATGATCGACCTGTTCGCTACTCTCGCGCTACATTAGAAACCTTGGCTATTATTGCCTGGCGTCAGCCCGTAACACGCGGCGACATAGAAGACATACGCGGTGTAAGCGTTTCTACCCAAATTATTCGTACCCTAGAGGATAGAGGCTGGATTGAGGTCTTAGGCTACAGAGATGCGCCTGGTCGTCCTGCTTTATTTGGAACCACTAAACAGTTTTTAGATGATCTCGGATTGCGCTCCATTCAGGACTTACCTGCTGTGGACTCGCCGCAAGATATAGAAATTTTTCAGCAATCACTCTCTGATTCGCAAAAATCGAATACTGAACATGCTCCCCCTTCTATGGGTGTGGAGACAGCGAAAAAAATGTAAAACAGAAGGAGTTTCTTAGTCCCATGACTGACACAAAACAGCCAGCCCCTGACGCACAGTCGGCGGCTACGTCCTCTGCTCCTAAAAGCAAAGGACGTAAATTACGCACTCCCTTCAGACGTCGCCGTGGGGATGCCGTACAAGAACACAAACCCCGCCGAGCCCAAGGTCAAGCGTCTTTCAAACCGGTGGCCGAACAAGAACAACAAGCCTCACCACAAGAGCAGTCTCAGCCCGTTCAGCGAAAAAGACCTCCGCAGCGTCAACAGCCACGTCATAGTTCAACCACAGGGCCGCATGCACGCCGTGCTCATAAAAACGCACGCCCTCGTCCTGAGCGCCAACAAGATGATAGTGATCTTGGCTTATCCTTTTTGGAAAATGCAGAGCAAACGGCACAGCGTTTAGGTCGTTTTTTAAACTCAGATGCCGTGCAGCCTAAACTACATAAGGTGTTGGCCGATGCTGGGGTGGGCTCGCGTCGTGAAATGGAAGAACTCATTATTTCTGGGCGTGTGTCCGTCAATAGTGAGCCTGCTTATATTGGTCAGCGTGTGGGTGCTGAGGATGTGGTGCGGGTCAATGGGCGGATTATTAAGCGCCCAGATGCAGACCGCCCACCGCGTATTATTCTTTACCACAAGCCCGCTGGGGAAATTGTGAGTCATGATGACCCAGGTGGTCGTGAAACCGTGTTTTCACGTTTGCCGAAAATTAAGATGGGTAAGTGGCTGTCAGTAGGGCGCTTGGATTTAAATACGGAAGGGCTGCTGATTTTTACTAACTCAGGTGATTTGGCTCATCGTTTTATGCATCCTCGTTATGGCGCTGAGCGCGAGTATGCGGTACGAGTATTAGGCGAACTAACTCCTGAGCAAATGAAGCAACTGACTAAAGGGATTGAGCTAGAAGATGGTATGGCTCAATTTGGGTCGCTAGAGTTTGTAGGTGGCGAAGGGAGCAATCGCTGGTATCGTGTGACCATTCAAGAGGGGCGTAACCGAGAGGTTCGTCGTATGTTTGAAGCTATTGGTCTAACGGTTAGTCGTTTGATTCGTACTCGCTTTGGCGAAGTGGTGCTGCCATCGAATTTGCGTCGTGGTCGCTGGGAAGAGCTTTCTCCAGAGATGGCAACAGCTTTAATGGTTCGTTTGGGCTTGTTGCGTCCTGATGGCTCGGTGTCGCAGACAGCGCAGCGTGGTAGACGCTCTCAGCAGCCTTTAACGCATGATAGCGCCATGCCTCCTGGTTATAGAGCCTCAGAGCAACCCGCTCGTCGCCAGTCAGTAGGACGTGGTTCAATGGGGCAGTCTGCTTTACTAGGCGAGCCTTCCAGAACAGGATTATTGATTAGTGGTGGCTTGGCAAATGGTCATCCGAATGCGGGTCGAGAGCAGAATCAACGCTCTGCGCCTCGTGGCCCTCGCCGAGGTGCTGCGGCAGGATCTTCCCCTGCAGGTGGGGCCGACAGACGTACTCCAGGTGGTGCACGTAAACAGGCGAGTAAAAATGCGAGTCGTCCTAGCGGCAATCGTCGTCGGGATGATTGGCAGCCAGGTGCTGGCGCTCATGAGTCTAAACTGGCTCGTGTTGGACGGCGTAGTAGTTAATACGCCACATATTTTATTTGATAGGGTGGGGTTTAGTGCTTCATCCGCTTGCCCATTGCTTTGTGCGTTAAGCTACTAGAACTTACAGGTTTTTTTTTGAAAATCTGTTAGAATATAGGGCTTAACACAATAGCTGCTCTTTGAATTTGGTTGTAGGGCTTATTGATAAGCTCATAGAGCATCGTTTAGCAATAAACTGATTAACTGCATTTATGTGGTTGGTACAGTAGCAGTGGGCTGGCATACAGCCCATTTTTTTTGGATTTTATGACAGATATTTTCGCACTAACTCAGGAAAGTCTATTAGGGACGGACATCGAATTGGTCGATGTGGAGCGCGCCCCAAAGGGCTTGTTGCGTGTTGTTATTGATCACCCTGGTGGTATTACGATTGACCACTGCGAAGAGGTATCTAAACAACTCTCACGCGTTTTCGAGGTTGAAAACGTAGATTATGATCGTCTCGAAGTCACCTCTCCCGGTGTAGATCGTCCGCTTAAACGAGTGGCTGATTTCGTACGTTTCTCAGGTGCGCGCATTGAACTGCGTTTGTTTGAACCCGTGGACAACCAAAAGGTATTCCGTGGTCTTCTTTATGCACCAGAGGGCATGGAGCCCTCCGAGGCAACGGTAGATACTGAATTCGTGTTAGAGCTAGAACAGTCATCGGGACAGGTACGGGATTTAACATTCAGTTTTGATGATATAGACCGAGCCAAATTAGATCCCATACTTGATTTCAAGGGTAGAAAGCGATGAGTCGCGAAATTCTTTTGCTAGTCGATGCACTGGCGCGTGAAAAAGGCGTA
>NZ_CANRIC010000084.1:0-3492 GCF_947630565.1 uncultured Paenalcaligenes sp. | reverse complement strand
ATCCGCAATGGAGCGCATGATAGGGTGAATGATACCCCCACCGCGAGCGGTATTACTTGGGGTTACTGGAGCGAGAATAGTCTCGGAAAAAGCAAGCGCATAAGCAATGCCTAGAGTACGCTTACCAAATAATGAGATTAAAAAATAACCAATACGGGCTCCTAGTCCTGTCTTGTTAAGACTAAGAGAGATCATAATGGAAATACCAATGAGCCAAATCAGCTCATTAGAAAAGCCGCTAAGGGCGTCAGCAAGAGCAGCTTTAGGATTACCCGGGTTAGTCACACCAGTAATGGCGACTAAGGCAATAGCGAGGATGGATACGGCCCCGATAGGCAAGGCTTTGCCAATAATAGCGGCAATGGTGCCGACAAATAGCGCCAACAAGTGCCAGGCGTTGGGGCTAACGCCCTCAGGTATGGGAATAACAAACCAAATCAGCAGGGTTAGGGCAATGGCAACGGCTGCTGGAATGGGTTTGATGGGCTTGAGATCTACGGTCATGTTTCTCTCACTTTACCTATATGAATGGTGGGTAGAAAAATAAAAAATAGCTTTTGTTATGTGCCGTGCTTATAGGTGAAATTCCCCAAAAGCAGTGATTGACGCTAAAGTCGTAGAGAACTACCTTTAACCTCTTTCAAAGGGATGAGACGCATGATGAAAAAAACGCTATTGGCCGCCTTGTTAGCCACAGTAAGCAGCACCATTTGTGCTCAAAACATAACGAGTATCTACTTTATTGGTGATAGCTTAACCGATACGGGGCAACTGGGTTCTCGATTTACAACAAATCCGGGAAATGTTTGGTCGTATTATTTTGCTGAAAAAAATGGATTACGTGCTGATCCTAGTGGTCAAGGAGGCACAAACTTAGCGGTTGGAGGGGCTAGGGTTTCTGTCAATGAGTTGGCCGACCCCACTTTGCCCGTTGGTCCGAGCAACCCTGTCTTGCCCGCGATGACAAGCCAACTAGAGCAGTTATTGGCTGTAAAAAAAGGGCAATTGGAGTCGGATGCTATTTATAGTGTATGGGGTGGGGCAAATGACCTATTTGCTGTAGTACAGGACCCCCTACAGGCACCTATGATTTTGATGGATTCTGTCGTGAATCAGGTGGGTATTATTGATTCACTGCATAAGCATGGTGCGCGCTACATTCTGGTAGGAGACATTCCCGACTTAGGTAAAACCCCTGAGTTTGCTGGAATACCTGTCGTGAGTGATATCGCGACGCTTCTTAGCTCTACATATAATCAAGGATTAGCTTTAGGCTTAGCCAGTAGTCAAGCCAATATTATTCCTTTAACTATTTCAGGCCTGTTAACAGAGGTTATGGCAGATCCTACAACCTATGGGTTTTCCAATGTGACCGATGCAGCATGCAGTACATCATCGTTGTATTGTGGTCCAGCGCAACTGGTTTCTGCTGATGCCGATCAAACGCATCTTTATGCAGATGGAGTTCACCCTAGCTCTAAAGCTCATCAGGCTATTGCACAATATGCGGATGCGGTCTTTTCTGCTGGAACTGTCGTAGGTATGCTGGGTGCTACAGCCAATCAGGCGGGATTAAGCCAAATGCAGCGGATTGATCGCCGCTTATCGTTGACACAGGCCAATACAGAGCAGGGTGTTCAGGTGTGGGCGGAGGGGGCGGCACTGTTTTCAAATGGTAGCCATGAGCGCAGTCAGGTGCATGGGACAAATGGATCAGGCAGCTTAGGTATTAGCAAGCAAGTGAACCAGTGGACAATGGGAACGTATTTGCATTATGACCGCATAGACAGCACCTTGTCGTCTAGCTCATTGCAGCAAAAACGCTTCGCCGGAGGTCTATATGGACGTTGGGCTGACGCAAATACATGGGTTAATGCTCAGTTCTATTACGCAGACCTAGATACGCGTTTGGATAGGCATGTAGATATTGGTGCAGCACATCGTGATCATCACTCTAAGGCCAAGGGCCATCAAGCCGGAGGCCGTATTAGCGCGGGTTATAACTGGCAACATGGTTCTGTCACACATGGGCCGTTGCTAGGGCTAAATTTACAAAAAGCAAAAATCAAGGCTTTGGCAGAGCAAGCCACTAGCTCATCGTCCATGCGATTTGCTGCTCAAACACAAAATTCGTTACAAAGTAGCTTGGGCTACCAGCTTTCTGTAGCGGTGAATCCAGACTGGTCTGTGTATGCTTCTGCACAGTGGTTGCATGAGTTTAAAAAGGCAAATAAAGAGGTAGGGGCTGGAATGCAAACCGGGCTTTATTCTGATCGAGCCTTTTACTTACCTACACAGACTAAATTAGCTAAAAACACAGGTGTTTTCGAGTTGGGGGCCTCAGGTCGACTCACTAAACAGTGGGATGTGAACGCAGGCATTAGCATGCAAACGGCAAATGCGCCTAATGCACAGAACTCCGTGTATTTAGGTACGGCATACCGATTCTAACTACTTTCGTGTGTTTAGCAGCCCCAATAAGAAAACGATAGTATGTCTTATTGGGGTTTTTAATTATTACTATATGAAAATAGCTTTGGGTTTATAGAATTAAAATTAATTTTATAAATTGGTTTCTACATCAGACTTCCAATCCATAGAACGTGCGGTAATGACATGATTATTCGCTCCTTGATAGACAAAGCGCGTACAAGCGTCTACCTCGGAAACCAGACTAAGGCTAGACAATAGAGTCAGAGCAGTTAAGGTGGCGAGTGACCGTTTTTTCAAAATCATGATGGGTATTGCTCCCTAAGTGAGTAATAGATTGCTCTAAGGTCATGCCGTATGAAGAATCGTGTCCCTGATGAGCGCGGAGCTGAGAGACGGGATGCAGTAAACTATACCATTGCACTGTCTCAGAACCGTTTAGGTTTATTGCCTGTGGTGGCCTACGATGAAGAGTCAAAACTTTTTGCTATGGATGACTCTTCATTGGGTTTTGGTTTCTTTTGCCAGCCCTTGATTTATGGGGATGAAAAAATCCAAGACCGTGTTAATAGTTTTTTAAATCAAGAGCTACCTACCAACACCGTTATTCAAATTTGCTTGTTTCGTTCGCCGGATATTAGCCAGCAAATGTACGAAATGCAGGATTTACGCAATGGTTTTCGTCATCCTATTATGAGTAGAGTCATTAATGAACGAGAAGCGTTTTTCCGCCAACATACTTTCAATGATTTAACCACTCGATCTTCACAAGGGTTCTTTAACCTTGGCGTGGTGCAAGACCTCAAACTGTGTATCACGATGAAAGTGCCTATCAATAACCCAATGCCTACAGAAAAGGATATAGAGGACACTAAGGCTTTTATGCTGCGTATGGAGTCCTCATTACAAACCGTAGGACTAATGCCGCGTCCTTTTAATGCGCAACAGTATCTTCATTTTGTCAATAACCCCGCCCTAAAGGGCGAGGCATGCCAGAGTCACTCTGTGCTTGCCTAGATTGACCAGACTCAGCGCTGTTAGGGCGCTACGTTGTAACGAAGT
>NZ_CANRIC010000083.1:0-3806 GCF_947630565.1 uncultured Paenalcaligenes sp. | reverse complement strand
CTTTTTTACTATAAGAACAATTTATAAACGGGGTTATCGCTTTCATTCCAATGCGGATAGCCCAGGTCACTTAGGAACTCACGGAAGATTTTTTTGTCCGTAGGGGGAACTTGAATCCCTACCAAGATCCGCCCATAGTCATCGCCCTGATTACGATAATGGAATAGGCTGATATTCCACTCAGGATTCATACTGCTTAAAAACCGGCGTAATGCTCCTGGTCGCTCTGGGAACTCAAAACGATATAGCACCTCGTGCTGGGCTAAATCCGTGCGTCCACCCACCAAATAACGCAAATGTGTTTTTGCCATTTCGTTATTTGTTAAGTTCAAGGTCGGAAATCCGTTATCTACAAAATGCTGCTCTAACTGATCTATCTCCGCTTCGGATTGAATCCGTAACCCGACGAACACATGAGCGATTTTCGCATCTGAGATGCGATAATTAAACTCAGTGACAGAACGATCACCTAAGGCCTCACATAAACGTAAAAAACTACCATGAGCCTCGGGTAAGGTCACCGCGAATAACGCTTCTTTGGCTAAGCCTACGTCAGCGCGCTCGGCCACAAAACGTAACCGATCAAAATTCATATTCGCACCAGAAGTAATCGCAATAAAGGTTTGACCACTTATATTGTTTTGGCGAATATATTTTTTAGCACCTGCTACCGCTAAGGCTCCGGCAGGCTCCAAAACACTACGCGTGTCTTGGAAAACATCTTTAATTGCCGCGCAAATCGCATCCGTATCAACCAGCACAAAATCATCAGCGTATTTTTGCGTTAACTTAAACGTCTCTGAACCCACTTGCTTGACTGCTGTACCATCAGAAAACAAACCCACATCATTTAAAGACAAACGACGCTTTGCTTTAACACTGCGCTGCATGGCGGCAGAGTCTTCTGTTTGCACACCAATAATTTTAATCTCTGGACGCAGTTGTTTAATATATGCGGCTACCCCCGCAATCAAACCACCACCACCAATTGGAATAAATATGGCGTCAATTGGACCAGGGTGCTGATGTAGGATTTCCATCCCTATCGTGCCTTGTCCTGCTATCACATCTGGATCATCAAATGGATGAACAAAGGTTAGCCCTTCTTTTTCCATCAATTTCACGGCGTAATCATAGGCATCCGTAAAACTTTCTCCGAACAGCACTACCTCGCCACCCAGATTACGTACCGCATCGACTTTTAACTGTGGAGTAGTGACTGGCATCACAATAACTGCACGAGCCCCTAAACGTTTAGCAGAAAATGCGACCCCTTGGGCATGATTACCTGCTGAGGCGGCAATCACACCTCGGGCTAGATCCTCTGCGGGCATTTGCGCCATCTTGTTGTAAGCACCGCGTAACTTAAAACTAAAAACTGCGAGTTGATCCTCACGTTTGAGTAAAATACGGTTATTCAACTGCGCTGAGGTTAAGGGAGCGAGTTCCAGTGGTGTTTCTGACACCACATCATAGACCTTAGAGGTCAAAGTACGTTTCAGATAGTCGTTGGACATAATTTGGGTAGATAATTCAACAAAAGGCCGCCATAACGACGGCAAATAGAAGCGGGTAAAACCAAAAAGAATAACACAGGCTTAGCGCAAATAGGCGTAGACGCGGCCTCTAGTCACAGCTCTTTTATCTGGAATAGCATGGAAGCATGGATACACAGTACGGTACTTTGGCTACTACATGTCTTGGCATTACCTGAAATTGGTCTCAGTGCCATTTTTATTGTTAGTTTCGTTTCGGCCACATTATTACCCTTGGGGTCTGAGCCTGCGGTACTGGCTTATCTCAGTGTTGCACCCCACATGTTTTGGGCTGCTGTCGTCATTGCAACGGTCGGCAACACCTTAGGAGGCGCAGTCAGTTACTGGATGGGTCTAGGCGCAGCTAAAGCCTATGAAACCTGGCGAGAAAAACATCCGCATGAAGACGATAGCGATCAGGATTACGGTAAAAAGGCCGGTGGTCGGTGGCACAGTTTCATTACTAAATGGCTCACTACCCTAGGCCCTAAAGCCTTGCTCTTTTCTTGGTTACCTATTGTGGGTGATCCTTTATGCGCACTGGCTGGCTGGGCGCGCCTGCCGCTAGTCCCTTGTTTAGTTTATATGGCTATCGGTAAGTTCTTGCGCTATGTCATGATGACATCGGGAATTTTATGGATTCTGCCACACTTAGGTTGGTTTTAATGCCTTAACCCGTATCAAAAATCCTAAAAAGCCCTGCATATCAGCACGTATTGCTGTTGAATGATTTACACTAAAGGGTTCTATCGTTGCTTAACTTTACTCAATGCTTTTAGTCTAATCACTATGAATGCTCCGGTCGCAAGCCAATTTTTAGCCGCTAACGCACCTGATTTAACCAATCGTCTGCGCGAAATTCCTTATAACTACACCTCGTACTCTGATCGCGAGATTGTGTTGCGCCTATTGGGGCCTGAAGCATGGGAAAAGCTCTCTGAGCTTCGTTCTGAGCGCCGTACTGGCAGATCAGCGCGCATGCTCTTTGAGGTTCTGGGTGATATTTGGGTGGTTCGTCGTAATCCCTATTTACAGGATGACTTACTCGACAATCCTAAACGTCAGCAGCAACTCATCGATGCCTTATCGCATCGCTTAAACGAAATTAATGCTCGTCGTGATATTGATGTCCCTGAACGCGATCAAAAGGTCCTCACTCTCTTATCCGCCGCCCGTCAGGCCGTCAATGATTTTGAGCGTGAATTCCACGAAGCACGTGAGCTACGTCAAAAAATCATTAAACGCTTAGCTGGCTTTACTGCCAAACACAATATTAAATTTGATGGTCTATCTCGCGTTTCTCACGTCACAGATGCCACAGACTGGCGCGTAGAATATCCATTTTTAGTATTAACGCCTGATACCGAAGAGGAAATTGCAGCACTCGTACGTGCCTGTATTGAATTAAAACTAACCATTATTCCTCGTGGTGGTGGTACGGGTTACACCGGTGGTGCTATCCCTCTTAGCCCACGTTCCGTTGTAATCAATACAGAAAAACTAGATGCGATTGGCCCCGTCGAAGCAATTCAACTGCCTGGCCTATCCGAGCCCACTCACACTATCTTGACGGGTGCTGGTGTTGTGACTCGTCGCGTAGACGAGGCCGCCCAAGCCGCCGGACGTGTGTTTGCGGTAGACCCAACCTCTGCTGATGCCTCCTGTGTTGGCGGAAACGTGGCAATGAATGCCGGTGGAAAAAAAGCCGTATTATGGGGAACCGCTTTAGACAACCTAAGCTGGTGGCGCATGGTTGACCCCGAGGGTAACTGGCTCGAAATTACACGTATAGATCATAACCTTGGCAAAATCCACGAGGTTGACGAAGCCATTTTTGAACTACATTGGTATGACGGGGCCCAAGCCCCTGGCTCTCATCTATTACGCCAAGAAACGCTCAAAATTGAAGGCAAACTATTTCGTAAAGAGGGCTTAGGTAAAGACGTCACTGATAAATTTCTCTCTGGCTTACCTGGGGTACAAAAAGAAGGATGTGATGGCATTATCACAGCAGCTCGCTGGATATTACACCGCATGCCTGATCACACTCGTACTGTCTGTTTAGAGTTCTTTGGCTCTGCGCGTAATGCGGTCCCCTCCATTGTTGAGATCAAGAACTATTTAGACAGCACTGGCAAAGACATGGGTGCCTTATTAGCAGGGCTAGAACACCTAGATGAACGCTACTTACGCGCTGTCGGCTATGCGACCAAAAGCAAACGCAGTGGCTTACCTAAAATGGTGCTTATTGGCGATATTGTGGGTGATAGC
>NZ_CANRIC010000082.1:0-3988 GCF_947630565.1 uncultured Paenalcaligenes sp. | reverse complement strand
AAGAGTTCTTACAACACTACGAACCAGATCTTGCGGGGGTACTCATTGTGGATGTGCGTATGCCTGGCATGAGTGGCTTAGAGCTTCAAGAAGCATTAATTGCACGCAAATCAACCATTCCTATGGTCTTTATCACTGGCCATGGTGATGTGCCTATGGCTGTTTCCACCATGAAAAAAGGTGCTGTGGACTTTCTTGAGAAGCCATTTAATGAGGCTGACTTACGCGCTATTGTGGCCCGCATGATTGATCAAGCCGCCAACCTTGCCTCTCAAGCCGCCCAACAACGCAATCATGATGAGGTTCTATCCCGTCTAACCGCTCGTGAACAACAAGTACTTGAGCGCATTGTTGCTGGCCGTTTAAATAAACAAATTGCAGGTGACTTAAACATCAGCATTAAAACCGTTGAAGCGCACCGCGCTAATATTATGGAAAAACTTGAAGTCACCACTGTCGCTGACTTAATGAAAATTGCTTTGACCAAATCCGGAGAAAATTAATATGAGTTCCAGCAGTGCGCGTGCCATTGACGGCAAAGCCTTAGCTCAGCGAGTTCGTGCCGACGTGGCTGAACGTGTTCTAAAGCTAAAAAGCAAAGACATCACCCCTGGCCTTACTGTAGTGCTAGTGGGCGAAGACGCAGCCTCACAAGTCTATGTACGCAACAAAGCCTTAGCTTGCGAGCAAGCCGGTATGAATTCAGATGTAATTCGTTTACCTGCAGAGACCTCCCAAGCTGATTTGCTCGAGCTAATTAACAAACTCAATCATGACAAAACAGTACACGGCATTTTAGTGCAATTGCCCTTACCCTCTCACTTAGATGAGCACGCGGTTATTGAGGCCATTGCAGCCACTAAAGATGTTGATGGCTTTCACATTAGTAACGCGGGTTTACTCTTGACAGGTAAACCGTTGTTTCGCCCTTGCACCCCTTATGGTGTGATGAAGATGCTAGAGGATGAGGGTGTTAACTTGCGCGGCGCTGAAGCCGTCGTCGTTGGCGCCAGTAATATCGTTGGCAAACCAATGGCCTTAATGCTTCAAGCCGAAGGTGCCACCGTGACCGTATGTAACAGCAAAACCAAGGATTTAGCTGCACATACCCGTCGCGCTGATGTACTTGTGGTTGCCGTAGGCCGTCCCAATATGATTACTGGTGACATGATTAAGCCGGGGGCGATCGTGATTGATGTCGGTATTAACCGCCTTGATAATGGCAAGCTAGCGGGTGATGTGGATTATGAATCAGCCCAAGCCGTAGCCAGCGCTATTACCCCCGTGCCGGGTGGCGTAGGGCCAATGACCATTGCCATGTTATTAGTCAACACCACCGAAGCCGCCGAACGCTGTTTATAAAATTTCAACCAAAAAGCGAGTTGTAATATGTCCAACCCCCTGTTAGCCCCTATCTCTCAGCTGATCGATTATGCTCAAATTAACGCCGAGCACGTTGTGCCCGCCATTGAGCAATTATTAACGCAGGCTAAAACAGCTGTTAATGATCTTAACCGTCAACCTGTGGCTACCTGGGATAACACGGTCACAGCCCTCAATAATGCGACTGAGCAACTATGGCGGGCTTGGACCGTGGTTGGACACCTAAACTCCGTGATTAACAGTCCTGAGCTACGCGAAGCCAAGACGGCGTGCTTACCCCAGATTACTGAATTCTCAACATGGTTAGGGCAAAACGAAAGCCTATACCAACGCTATCAGCAACTAGCTCAGTCCGCCGAGTTTAGTTCTTACAATATTGAGCAAAAACGCGCCATTGAATTAGCCTTACGTGATTTCCGTTTGGGTGGGGTTGAACTTCAAGGCGAGGCCAGAGCCCGTTATGGTGAGCTTTCAGAGCAGCAAGCTGTAGCGTCACAACGCTTTTCAGAAAACGTCTTAGACAGCATGGATCAATGGGCGTTGTATATTACTGATGAGTCCCAATTAGAGGGTATTCCAGCCGATACCAAAGCCGCTTTTGCGCAGGCAGCACAGGCGGATGACAAAGCAGGATGGAAAATCACGTTAAAGATGCCGAGCTATTTACCCGTTATGCAATATGCAACGAATCGGGATCTACGTCATACAGTCTATAAAGCCTACGCCACCATTGCCTCAGATCAGGCGCAAAAACCAGAACTCGATAACTCTGAAGTAATAGAGCAACTACTTCGCTTACGTGCAGAGGAATCCGCTCTATTAGGCTTCAATACCTTTGCAGAACTACGTCTTGAAACACGTATGGCAGACACAGCAGATCAAGTCATTGATTTTTTACGTGACTTGGCTCAACGCGCCCTCCCCTTTGCTCGTAAAGACCTAGAGCAACTCAAAGCCTACGCTATCGAATTAGGTATTAGCGATTTTCAACCATGGGATGCTGCCTTTGTCTCTGAAAAATTACGCGAATCTCAATACGCTTACTCTGAAGATGAAATCAAGCAATACTTTACTGAGCCACAAGTTCTCAATGGACTCTTTGACGTCGCTCAGCAGTTATTTGGAGTGCAGTTCAAACCAACCACGCTCTCGGTCTGGCATCCGGATGTGAGCGCGTTTGAGGTCATTAATCAGGATCAACAGCCCATTGGTTATCTCTATATGGACTTATATGCTCGGGCTGGAAAACAAGGGGGCGCATGGGTAAACAGTGAACGCAGCCGCCGTCGTATCAATCACGATCTACATCTACCTGTCACCTATCTAGTTTGCAACTTCAGCTCACCCCAAGATGGCAAGCCTGCTTTACTAACGCACGATGATGTTATTACCTTATTTCATGAAAGCGGTCATGCTCTACACAACTTACTTTCCACGGTTGATGAGCCCGATGTGTCTGCCTTTGCAGCAGTGGAATGGGATGCCATCGAACTACCCTCACAGTTTATGGAGAACTTCTGTTGGGAATATCCTGTAATTCAAAAAATGTCAGCGCACGTAGATACAGGCGCTCAATTACCGCTCGCACTTTACAATAAACTGCTAGCTGCAAAAAACTTTCAAAGCGGTATGCAAATGGTGCGCCAAATCGAGTTTTCTTTATTTGATATGCTGATTCACAATCAATCCACAGGCTTATCCATCACAGCAGTCCTCAACACCTTAGATCAGGTGCGCTCAGAAGTGGCCGTTGTTATTCCTCCTAGTTGGCACCGCTTTCCACACGCTTTCTCTCATTTATTTGCCGGAGGCTACGGTGCAGGCTACTACAGCTACAAATGGGCCGAAGTCCTATCTGCAGATGCGTATGCCGCCTTTGAAGAAAATGCAGTCGCTCTGTCCGATGGTAGCCGCAATACACTGGACTCAACCACTGGAATGCGTTTTCGTGATGAGGTCTTAGCCATTGGAGGCATTCGCCCTGCAGCAGAAAGCTTTGCGGCTTTTCGTGGTCGTGAGCCCTCTGCTGAGGCGTTATTACGCCACAGCGGCCTCACGGAAGCTGCTGTTCAATAGCAGATGATAACCCCCATGACATACATAAAACGTTATTTGTTTGGACTCATTGCACTATTTTTTTTAGTTGGTAGTGTATCAGTCCATGCCAATTCGCAAATTCATCCAATACGCGGCTTTATGCCGGATTTAAAATTCACACTCCAAGCCGCTCAGGGGAAAACGCTGACTGAAAAAGACATGCGTGGCAAAGTTGTGCTCATGTTTTTTGGCTATGCGAACTGCCCTGACATCTGCCCTACCTCTATGGCTCAACTGGCTGATGTAATGGAAAAGCTAGGTGATGAGGCACAGAAAGTGCGGATTTTATTTGTGAGCGTAGACCCTCATCGTGATAACCCCGACATGCTACAAGAGTACGTAGAAAACTTTGATGATCGCTATGCAATTGGTCTAACAGGCACAGAGAAACAAATTGCTGATTTAGCACGTCGCTATCGGGTTGCCTTTCAAATAGAGAAGCCTCGCTCCTCTAATCCGAATGACTACGAAGTCTCACATAGCCGCGGCGTGTATTTTTTTGATGCTA
>NZ_CANRIC010000081.1:0-4018 GCF_947630565.1 uncultured Paenalcaligenes sp. | reverse complement strand
CAAAGGGGGTCACTACGTGACCCGTGCTATCCCTCCCCGCCATGAATGACGGGGTATCTCGCACAATTTAGATGAAAATAGGCGAACTCGCATCACAGACCCTCTGTCCTACAGAAACCATTCGCTATTATGAAAAAATTGGTTTACTACCTGAGGCGTACAGAGATAGTAATAATTATCGGCAATACCATGAGGTTCATGTGGAACGTCTGCGTTTTATACGTAACTGTCGCAGTTTAGATATGACTCACGAAGAGATTCGTAATTTATTAGCTATCATGGATGCGCCTCAACAAACCTGTGAACCCGTCACGGATATTATTGCGACTCATTTACAGCACGTAGATATACGTATTAAAGAATTACAACAGCTACGCCAACAACTGCAGCAGTTACAACACGCCTGCGCTCACGAAGGCACAGCCGAAGACTGTGGTATTTTAGATCGCATCAGCAATATGACACCGCTACCTGTGAACGAAACGCATTTGGGTTAATAAAAAACATAAAAAAAGGCGTCCAACAGGACGCCAAAGGTACTACACACAGATTCACAGCATTATTTAAAAAACAGACGTTGCACTAAGGCTCCAACTAGCATAGCGGGCACAAACCACCAAGCCATATCAATACCAGCACCAAAAGACACCAGTGCAGGCCCTGGGCAATAGCCCGCTAGCCCCCAGCCTACCCCAAATAAAGCACTGCCAATTAGCAGCTTTTTATCCACATCCGTGCGCGTAGGAAGCTCCATTTTTACGCCGCTGACCGGTTGGATTTTATTTTTTTTCGCCAAACTAAATGGAATAATAGCTACCGCAATAGCTCCCCCCATAACAAAAGCCAAAGAAGGATCCCACTGCCCAGCTAAATCCAAAAAACCTTGCACCTTATCTGGGTGAGCCAACCCAGAAATTAACAAGCCAAAACCAAACAATAATCCGGCAAGCGCGCCACCCACTATCATCATGCTATTACCCCTATTAAATGATGCCCAAAAGATGGCGGAATAGATAAACCGTTGCAAAGCCGGTAATCATAAAGCTCAGTGTTGCAATCATGGATCGGCCTGATAAACGAGAAATACCGCATACGCCATGCCCGCTGGTACAACCAGAGCCCAAAGCACTACCAAAGCCAACCAATAACCCAGCGATAATAAGCACTGAAATAGCTCGGGGATGTGCTTGGGGCATTTGGCCTCCTAACGCCATATAAACCCAAGGAGAAACTAGCACGCCGATAAGAGCGGCTATACGCCAACTGCGTTGTCCGCCCCCAAATAGAGAGGTAGTCAAGATTCCACTAATGCCAAACACTCGGCCATTAACCACTAACAGCACGACAGCAGCTAAGCCAATTAACGCACCACCTAACAATGACTGCCATGGGGTAAATGCGGCCCAATCTATACTCATTTCTCTTGCTCCTTGGGTGCACAAAACACCTGATAAAGGGTTTGCATAATAGCTAAAACATCTGGATTTTCGAGACGGTAATACACATACTTACCCTCGCGCCGCGTTTGCACTAAATCGTCTTTGCGTAGCACGGTAAGCTGCTGTGATAAGGTAGGTTGCTCAATACCACTAGCCTCTCCGATTTGACTGACATTTTTCTCTCCGCTGACCAATAAGCACAAAATGAGCAAACGATCCGGATTGGCTAATCGACTAAGTAAAGTAGCAGCCTCAGAGGCTAGCTCATTGAGTTGCATAATTTGTTGTGTATCTACTGACATAGTTGCAAAAGTTTCTATAAATATTATACTTTATTATATATTATAAATTCATATATTAAAAGGTACCCCATGATAACTCCGCACGCAGAAGCTTTTTTTGACCCTTTAACCTCTACCTACTCATATGTGGTTCATGCAGAGGGCAATCCACAGTGTGCCATTATTGATCCCGTGCTTGATTATGAACCGCACTCAGCAACCACCTCCACTCGATCTGCCCAGCAACTCATTGACTACATTAAAAAGAATCAACTAGAGCTACAGTGGATTATAGAAACCCATGCTCATGCCGATCACCTCTCAGCAGGATCGTGGATTAAGTCCCAATTAGGGGGGCAACTAGCCATTGGTACGCCAATCACTCAAGTTCAACATACCTTTAAGCACATTTACCACTTAAACGATCAAGTCAAAACGAATGGCGAGCCCTTTGATAGACTTTTTGCTGCTGAAGAACAATTTCTTATAGGAGATATGGTTGTTGATGTACTGCATGTGCCTGGCCATACCCCCGCAGATATGGCGTATCACGTCCATGGTTTAGGTATTTTTGTAGGGGATACTATTTTCTTACCCGATGTGGGCTCTGCGCGCTGCGATTTCCCCGAAGGCAATGCAGAGCAACTATATGATTCCGTACACCGTCTACTCGCATTTCCAGAAGACACCGTCTTATTCATGTGCCACGACTACCCTCCTACCAGCCGTGAAGCTCAATATCACTGTACAGTCGCCGATCAAAGAAAAAATAACATCCACCTTCGCGATGGTATCAGTAAGGCTGAGTTCGTCGCCATGCGCACTCAACGAGATGCCACACTAGGTTTACCTAAACTGATGCTACCCGCACTACAAGTCAACATTCAAGCAGGACAGCTACCAACCGCCGAAGAAGATGGTCATCGCTACCTAAAAATCCCACTCAATCGTTTTTAATACTCGTGACGCATCCATAGGTACTCGCCAGAATAGACAATAAGAGCCACTCACTGGGCTAAGTGGCTCTTACTCTTATCAACGTCTGCCCAACACCATCGCCCCCGTCAGCACCAAAACAGTCCCAGCAATTTGCAAACTCGTAATCGGCTCACCCAAAAACCAAAAGGCAAGAAACAAAATAGATACTGGGCCTAGCAACCCTAATTGAGCTGTCATGGGCGCACCAATGCGTTCCACTGACCACATAATCATAAATGTGGGGGCTACGGTGTTTAGGGTGGCATGAATTAATGACAAGCCATACACAGGCATAGGCTGCACCAAACCTTGCCAGCCTTGAACAACGAAAAAGTGAATTAACGTATAAACCGCCGAAGTACTCATCGCATAGGCTACTAAGCGCGTAGAACCAATTTTTTTCAATAGCTCCCCAGATCCGATCAAATAAATCGCATAAGACAATGCGGAACCTAATACACAAGCGGCTCCCAACAACACATTATCCCCATCTAAGCTCAGATCTTGAACAAAGACTAAACTGACGCCTAGGTATGACAGGGCCAACGCAAGCCACTGTTTTGCCATAATGACTTTTTTTAAGAAAAGAGCCGAAAATAACAACACAAAAGTAGGCGACAAAAAGAGAATCAAACGCTCTAGACTGGCCGTAATATACTGCAGCCCCATAAAGTCCAACAGACTGGCTAAGTAATAGCCCAAAAAGCCCAACACAACGAGCTGACCACGTTGCGCCATGGTTAACTTGGGAATATCCCCTTTATGAGCACGATGCGCCTGCCACAACGCAATCCCTAAAAAAACAGGTAATGAAAGCAACATCCTAAAGCCAATAACGGTCAGTGCATCTGCCCCATGCTCATACGTAAGCTTAGCCACAATCGCCTTAGCTGAAAATAATACCGACCCAAAGCCAGCAAGAAAAAACCCCACCAAAAACTGGTGACGAGCAGGACTCATGACTACTCCAATAAGCACGAATAAAAAATTATTTTACGATAATGCTTGCCATAAACAAAAATCATTGTTATAGTTTTATTTCTTTGGCGGACATGGCAACAAAAAACTCTGCTAAAGACGCACGAAAATCCAGTTTTAAAACATTTAGAAATAAATAGTTGCAAAACAATTTAAAATAATGTTATACTAGATTTTTTAGCAATTCCCCGATAGCTCAGTCGGTAGAGCGACGGACTGTTAATCCGCAGGTCACAGGTTCGAGCCCTGTTCGGGGAGCCAGAATTCACCTTGTAAATCAAGGACTTAGAAGCCACCTTAAAGGTGGCTTTTTTGTTTTCTACGCTGGGTGTGACCTAAACG
>NZ_CANRIC010000080.1:0-4341 GCF_947630565.1 uncultured Paenalcaligenes sp. | reverse complement strand
CGGATAGCAATTAACTACGGAGAAGCGAGAACAAGGTTGGCTTACGCCAACGCGCTATCCCTCCCCGCCATAAATGACGGGGTATCTCGCGCAACATCTTGATGAACTCAGATCCTGCTTCTTTTCCCAACTGGGAATTAGCTCCTAGCACTCACTCGTGGTGCGCCCAAGATGAAAACGGCGATTGGTATTGGTATAGTGTTGAACCACAACCCAGCATTGGCGGCGGTGTGTGGAGATCAAATTCCAGACATCAGCAATTTGCCCAGCATGGCACTCCTAATCCTGATTGGATGCACAGTTTACAACTACGCCCATCTACTGTGACGTAATCATGTCTATCTTATCTGAACAACTTACTGGTTTTTTCTTAGATTACTGGCCTCATATCGCGCTGATACTGAGCTTAGCGATTAGCATCCCCACTGCTATTCATGCCGCCATGAACAAAAAAGAAGTACGTGCAGCCATCGGCTGGGTAGGTGTCATTATTCTCTCCCCTTTTGCTGGCTCTATCCTTTATTTAATTGTGGGCATTAATCGCGTACGACACTCCCAAATCACGGAGTTACGTGATACGCATATTAAAGAATACGTCAGCTATAGCTCCCCCCCTGTTACCGATCTAGAGAAGACCTTTAGCGCCCCCTTTTCTTCGTTACAGATATTGGGAGACCGGATCAGTCACTTTCAACTACGCAGTGGCAATCATATTCAGGTTTTAGTCAGTGGTGACGAGTCGTATCCAGCGATGCTCGAAGCCATTGAATCCGCTGAACACTCTATCGCATTACAAAGTTATATTTTTGACAATGATCGTATCGGCAAACAGTTTGTCGATGCTTTGGTTCGAGCCCAAGCGCGTGGTGTACAAGTCCGCGTGCTAATTGATGCTATTGGGGTCAAATACTCTCACCCGCCTGTGCACCGATTATTACGTCAACATGGCATTCGCTGCGCATTGTTTATGTCAATATCATTGCTACCGACTAGCTTTTTACGTAGCCCTTATGCCAATTTACGCAGTCACCGCAAAATTCTCATTGTAGATGGTCGAATCGCTTTCACTGGTGGTATGAACATACGGGAAGGATTTTGTAGTCAATACACCAATAACCATCCCGCTCAGGACACGCATTTTAGCTTTGAGGGGCCCGTTGTATTGCAGTTGATGTCAACCTTTGCCCATGACTGGGAGTTCACCACCAATGAAAACCTCAGCTATGATTTTTGGTGTGCTTGTGTCTGGAAAACACCTGAACCACAAGTTCCCGCCCGCTGCATTCGTTCTGGCCCCGATCGATTTTTAGCCAGCACCCACTCTATGCTGCAAGGGGCATTTGCGATCGCCACCAAACATATTCGCATTCAATCACCGTACTTTTTGCCCGATCAAGTTTTGATGGGCGCACTAACCACAGCAGCACGTCGCGGTGTTCGAGTCGATATTGTGATACCCAAGCACAATAATTTGCGTCTAGTTAATGCCGCCATGATGGCACAAATAGACCAAATTATCGAATCAGGCTGCCACGTCTGGTTAGACACTGGCCCTTTCAATCATTCAAAGCTCATCACCATAGATGGTCAATGGAGCTATGTAGGGTCTTCCAACTTAGACCCCCGTAGCCTGCGCCTAAACTTTGAAATTGATATAGAGATTTACTGTCACAATACGGCGCAAAAAATAGAGGGCTTGATAGACAGCTGCATAGCGAGCTCCGAAAACCTGACATTAGAAAGCCTGGCACAACAGCCTTACAAAAAACGATTAATGAATCGAGTTGTTTGGTTAGCCAGCCCTTATCTCTAGGTGAAAACGATACAGTTTTGCTCAAAAAACATAAATTAATGTAGTATATTGAGCAAATAACAATGATGAGAAAATAATGTCTGACAACTTTTTACACCACTGGAGCCAACAGTACCTCTCCGAGCAGCCCCCTCGCACTAAATCCTTAGTGATGACGCTATTTGGAGATGTGATCCGCCCACATGGGGGCGCATTATGGTTAGGAAGCCTAATTCAACTCCTCGCACCCTTTGGGATCAATGATCGTTTAGTGCGCACTAGCGTCTACAGACTAGCCGAAGAAGGCTGGCTTAGCGCACAGCGAGAAGGGCGTCGCAGTATGTATACCTTACGTCCACAGGCCTCTAGACGTTTTCAAAAGGCCCACCAACGCATCTATGCGCCAAGCTATCTAGCATGGAATGGTCAATGGACTCAGGTTTTCTTTCTGTCCTCCAGCATTAGCACGAAGCAGCGAGCTGACTTACGTAAAGCCCTATTGTGGGAAGGCTTTGGCGCCATATCACCCTTTGCCTTTATACATCCTAATCCTGACTTACATAACCTAAACGAGTTGATTGAACATAACCATTGCGCTCATGCTGTCTATGTTTCTCAACTCATTGAAAGCCCCTTAGAACACAGCAAAGACCTGTCTCAGCTTATTCAAGAGTGCTGGCAATTAGATGAGGTCAGCGAGCGCTATCAACGCTTTATTAGTCATTTTAAGCCCGTTCTGGCTCATATCCAGGCCCAAGCTGACACCCACCCGCTTAGCGCTGAACAGGCTTTTGTATTGCGCACGCTATTGATTCATGAATATAGACGCGCACAATTACACGACCCTCAGCTACCTCTGGAGCTACTGCCTAAAAACTGGGTAGGAAAACAGGCCTATGAGCTGTGCCAGCACATTTATCGCTATTTAGTTAAGTCTTCCCAAATCCATATTCTTGACACATTACGTTTAGAGGATGCAAATGCACCCGACGTAGCGTCTTATTTTTATGATCGATTTGGGGGGTTATATCAAGACATGGCAATAGCCTAAAAACGGCCAACACCAAGAATGGCGCGTCTGACAGGATTCGAACCTGTGACCGCCCGCTTAGAAGGCGGGTGCTCTATCCAACTGAGCTACAGACGCTAAAAAAGGAATTATACCCTATAAAACTACGCTTTGGCAGCTCGTTTTTGCTCTTCGTATTGCGTCATGATTTTGCGCAAAAAATGGATAAGATGTGTTGAGCGCAAAATATTGACTCTAGGCAATGCCATCACATCATCGGTGGCATTTGCCAATCCACGCTGGGTCGAGGTTGCAATGCGATAACCTGCCTGCGCGACCCATTGCCTGGCTTCTTGGCTTTCGCTGCCATAAGGATAGCAAAATGCCCCTACCTCTGTTTGTAGAATGTGTTCAAGCACATATTTAGACTGAGTTAACTCAGTTAACGCCTGCTCTTTGGGGGTTTTATCTAGATGGATATGACTTGCCGTATGAGATCCAATTTCTTGGCCTTGATGATGCCAGTCTCGAATTTGTTCTATGCTCATCAACTGAGCCATAGGGCTACCTGTTAATTGCGCCCAATGATTTTGTCCAGCCAGCTCGTTCGTAACAATAAAGTTCGTCGAACTAAATCCAAGCTCAGTTAGGATAGGTAAAGCATTTCTATACACATTATCGTATCCATCATCAAACGTAATACCAACGACTTTACCTTGCTTTTCGCCAGTTAAATAGGGAGCCAACTCCGATAAAGAGACCCCCTGATAGCCTAATCGTTTTAACCAGCGCATCTGACTTTTAAAGCGAGCAGGATGAACGGTACTACCGCGCAGTCTAGTCCCCTTTGGGGGTGGCACGTCAATTTGGTGATACATTAATATCGGTATCTTTTTTTTCTCTTGCATAAAAAACAACAGCTCCTCTTAGCAAATACAGGCCTTAAAACCAAAATCTAGTACTAATGCTACATTTGACTTTCTTTTGTATCTGATAGCTCGCACCATGAAATCCCTTTGTCTGAACCTCATTCGTGCCATTTCACTTGGGCTTGGCTTATTCATTCATTCTGTAGCTACCGCAGGCGTTAGTTATTCATTAGTTGAAAACCATGCCCAACCAGGACAAGCCATTACCGTGCGGGCCTTGGTATTTAATGACGAAGCCAATGCGCTAACGTGGACACCACCTGAACACCTCGTTTTACAATGGCATCATGCTGACAACAGTATTATTCGCAGTTTAGCGCGGATAAAGCAACCCACAAAAGAACTACGTCTTTCCGTCAATCAATTTGCCATGATTGAATGGGAAGCTATCGTTCCTTCTGCCGCCAAAGGGATACCGGTTATCAGCATCGAAGGCGCGCCTGATTTGTTCGCCTTAGATACCAGCCCAGAGGGTATACGATTAGCTAGCCAACAAGCAAACGCCCCTATTATTGATGCAGGAGCCGCCCCCACTGGACAGATGGACCCGGTCATAGACGCTGAGCAATTAGAGCGCAAAGGCATTTCACCCACTACGGGTCCAGCCGTTG
>NZ_CANRIC010000079.1:0-4359 GCF_947630565.1 uncultured Paenalcaligenes sp. | reverse complement strand
AGACGCTGTAGCCAAAGCCGCCAGCGAGGTTATCCGTTTAGCCAATACCCGTCATGGCGAAGGCTTTGTGGCTGTTAGCGCAGAGGCCCGTAAGCGCTTTTGGCTAGACCGAGCCCGTACTGCTGCCATTGCTCGCCACACCAACGCTTTTAAAATTAACGAAGACGTCGTTATCCCATTAGATCGTATGGGTGAGTACACCGATGAAATTGAGCGCATTAATATTGAGCTTTCTACCCGCAATAAACTACGCCTATTAACAGAACTAGAGCAATTTCTTGAGGGTGATTTACCCATAGGTAAAGTCATCGATCATGATGATGCTGAACATACCCGTGAACAGGTGCTCGAAGAACGTCGTCATGATGCGATTGCAACCTTACAGCAGGTGCGTCAACGTTGGAACTGGTTGCTCAACAACTTAGAACTAAAAGCCGCAGATAGCATCGATGAGTTAACGGCACTAGGCATTAATGACTCTGCCGCCATTAGCGCTCGTATTGCTGAACAACCTGCTGTCACTATTTTAGAGCTACTTCAAGATCACACCTTACGTACCTCTTGGAAAAAAGAAGTACGAGCACAAATGGAAGGTCACTTCCCTGGCGCTGACTGTGCTGCTGTTTTAGCTGAGATCCAAGCGATTCATGACCGCGTATTACGCAGCCGCGTTTTTGTTGCATTACACATGCATGCGGGTGACGGTAACGTACACACAAACTTACCTGTTAACTCTGATGACTATGAAATGCTGCAAGAGGCTAATGAAACAGTTGCTCGCATCATGCAAATCGCACGCCGCTTGGATGGTGTTATTTCTGGTGAACACGGTATTGGTTTAACCAAATTTGAATACCTAACACAAGAGGAACTACAACCGTTCCAAGACTACAAGCGTCGTATTGACCCCGAAGGTCGATTCAATGCAGGAAAACTCATGCCGGGTGCCGATTTGTCTCGTGCCTGGACGCCCAGTTTTAACCTGCTAGGCCACGAGTCACTCATTATGCAGCGCAGCGAGATTGGCGCTATTTCTCATGCTATTAAGGACTGTTTACGTTGTGGTAAATGCAAACCGGTTTGTGCGACTCATGTGCCACGTGCCAATTTGTTGTATTCCCCGCGCAATAAAATCTTAGCTACTTCTCTGCTAATCGAAGCCTTTCTCTACGAAGAGCAAACTCGTCGTGGTATTAGCCTAAAACACTGGGAAGAATTCGAAGATGTGGGAGATCACTGTACGGTTTGCCACAAATGTTATAACCCCTGTCCAGTAGATATCGACTTTGGTGACGTGTCGATGGAAATGCGCCATTTATTGCGTCGTATGGGCAAGAAATCAGCAAATCCAGGAACAACTGCCGCTATGTTTTTCCTGAATGCGAAGTCCCCTAAAGTCATTAACATCACACGTAAAGCCATTGACATCGGTTATAAGGCCCAGCGCTTAGCCCATGATGTATTAGCTGTGCCCGCCCGTAAGCAAACAGCAAACCCTCCTGCCTCAGTAGGAAAAGCGCCCATTCAAGAGCAAGTCGTTCACTTCATCAACAAAAAGATGCCAGGAGGTTTACCTAAACAACCTGCGCGTAAACTGTTGGATATCGAAGACGCCAATTACGTCCCCATCATTCGTGACCCACTCAAGACCACAACGGACTCAGAGGCAGTTTTCTATTTCCCTGGCTGTGGCTCCGAACGATTATTCTCTCAGGTGGGTTTAGCAACTCAAGCCATGCTTTGGCATGCTGGCGTACAGACTGTCTTACCACCGGGATACTTATGTTGTGGTTACCCACAACGAGGGAATGGCGAATTCGAAAAAGCAGATCAAATGATCACTGATAACCGAGTTCTCTTCCATCGAATGGCGACAACGCTTAACTACCTAGACATTAAAACCGTTGTCGTGAGCTGCGGGACCTGTTATGACCAGCTATCTATGTATGAATTCGAAAAAATCTTCCCAGGCTGTCGCCTGATTGATATTCACGAATTCCTTTTGGAAAAAGGCATTAAGCTAGATCAGGCCAAAGGTGTGCGCTATATGTATCACGACCCTTGCCACACCCCAATGAAACTCCAAGACCCAATGCGTACCGTTAAGTCTTTGGTTGGTGATAGCACTATAAAAACAGACCGCTGTTGCGGCGAGTCCGGTACATTGGCTGTCACACGCCCTGATATTTCTACACAAATTCGTTTCCGTAAACTCGAAGAACTGCAGAAAAATCAAAATACCATTAGTGCTGACGGCTATAACGGCGAGGTCAAAATGCTTACCTCCTGTCCGTCCTGTTTACAAGGCTTGTCTCGTTACCAAGGCGATACAGGCGTAGAGGCCGACTATATCGTCGTCGAAATGGCCAAACATATTCTGGGAGAAAACTGGATGCCTGACTATGTGAAAAAAGCCAATACCGGTGGAATTGAACGCGTTTTAGTCTAAGACCTTTATTTGGGTAGACGGGTTTCTACCCCTCTATGACACGCGGGGAGTGCTTCTACTAAGAGTGATTAGTAAGTGCACACCCTGCGTGTCATTTTTTTTAGGAATTAGGCGACCGCCGCCTCTCTTTCTTTCATTATTTTTAACAATAAAGGATAAGACAAAAAGCCAAAGGCAAGCACGCAAAGCGCGCACATCAGCCACAACCCTTTAAAATGAAGTAATAAATAAACGTGTTTAGTTAGCTCAATCATGACAGAGAAAAACACCATCACTACGGTGGCCATCGCCGCTGCTACAGTGCCTTTAGCAATATCTGACGCCACTAAAGCAAAGCGATACATCACGGCATAACTGAGGCCTTCGCCCACCGCAATCACACTCATCCCACCAATTAGACTCCACAAAATATAGTCTGTGAAAAACAAGCCTAGCAATAGGATAAAAGCCCCTATCCCCATCAAGATAAAACCCATCACTACTGTTTTACCTAAGGGGTATCGATCTACTAATTTAGCCAATAACAAGTTGCCAAAAATCAATGACCCCAAAACAGGAACTTGACTGAGTCCATAACCAAAGTTACTCAGTTTTAACTCCTCAATCAAAAATACGGGCGATAAGGAAATCCATAACATCACGGGTAAACCAATGATCGGACCAGACAACGCCAAGATCATAAAACGTTTATTGGTATAAATAGCCAGAAAATCATTTAGCACTGAGCCAATAGAACGAGATTGTTTTTGACTTAAATCGACCGTTTCAGGCATGTATTTATATAAGCCTACTACCGACAAGGCAGCACATACCGCAATCGCGACAAAGCCCCAGTGCCAGGAAACATACTCAATCATCACGGCCCCAATGACTGGGCCTAACAAAGGAGCTAATAAACTAATGTTGGCCATAAGAGCCATCACTTTCACTGCTTGAGTCTCGGCATACGCTTCTTGAACTGTCGCAAAACCTACAGCTGCAATTAGCGTTAGCGCTGTTCCCTGTAACACACGTAAAGCCATGAACTGCTCAATACTACGTGTGGCCAAAATCAATAAGCAACACACAACAAAAAACACCGCACCCACTAAAAAAACCTTGCGGCGTCCTAACTGGTCTGACATTGGCCCCCAAATCGAGGCCAATAATGCCCCACCTAGCAAATAGGCTGACATAGAAGTGGGCGCCCACTCTGGCCCTACCCCAAAATCCTGCGTAACACGCAACATCGCGGGCAACACAAGATCATTTCCTATATAAACAATCAGCGTAAACAACGCTAAAGCGAGCGGGAAATACAAATTTTTGACTGCTTCGTCCTGAGTTTTTTGCATATAAACGTTTACTTTTTAGCGAGAAAAAAGATAGAAAGCCCGCTTAACATAATGATTAAACCAATGATTTTATTCCAGTTGATCTCTCGAACTGGCATATTAAATAAACCTAAATGATCTATCACTACCCCAAACACCATCTGGCCAATAATCATAAAAAACAGCATATTCGCCACCCCTAATTTAGGAGCTAAGAAAATACTAGAAAAAACCAAGCCCGTTCCCAAAGCCCCACCCACTAAATACCACCACGGCTGAGCGGGAATGAGTGACATTGCCTGCCACCAACTGCCCTTTGCGATCCATAACGAAAGCACTAATAAAATAATAGTACCTGATGCAAATGACCAAAGTGCGGCATATAACGGCTGGCCTAACAGCGCCTTACCTAATTGTGAGTTAATGGCGGCCTGCATTGCCATACCTGCTCCGGCGCTAAACGCCATAACCAAATACCACATACACCTAATCCTCTAAAAACAAAAAAGCAGCCCAATGCATTCTGTATAGTACATAGAACTGTGTAATTTTGATAAAAACCCCCTTAATTGGGGGTTTCTTTTTCCTGAAGAATGA
>NZ_CANRIC010000078.1:0-4361 GCF_947630565.1 uncultured Paenalcaligenes sp. | reverse complement strand
GCCATTTTAGTCAATAGCAAAGCCAAGGTATTCGGGAAGCCAGAGGGCAATTCCGGGAAAGATCATAACTAAGAGTAGAGCGCTAAACATGGTCACCATAAACAGCATGGACCACCCAAAGGTGTGCTCAAGACGAATATTGGCGACTTTGGTCGTAACCAGTAGATTGACGGCAACAGGGGGGGTGAATTGACCAATGGCGATATTCATAGCTAGTAAGATACCAAACCAAATGGGATTCCACTCAAAGTGATTAATCAATGGGACGAGGACGGGTGTGAGAATTAAATAGATGGAAATGGCATCTAATAGCATGCCTGCTAATAGAACCAAAATCATGACTAATAATAAAAGCGTCCAGGAATTATCCGAGATAGATAGAATCACATCAGCAAGACGGGTAAATGTACCTAAGGTCGTGCCAGCCCAAGCAAAAATACCGGCTAGAGCAATAATGAGTAATACGATTCCAGAGATTTTAGCTGCCTCGTTAAACATCTCTAGTAGCGACCGCCACGTCAATTGTCGGTATACGACTACACCAAGTAACAGACCATAGGTGACGGCAACCACGGCAGCCTCTGTGGGTGTAAATAACCCAGAGCGTAAGCCACCTAGAATAATCACAGGGGCAAATAAGGCGGGCAGGGCTTTGAAAAAACTGTCTTTAATAGCGGGGCGGTTTTCTGTTTTTTCGGACTCCCATCCATTGCGTTTAGCTAAGAGGTAGGCAGGTACTAATAAAGAGGCACCCGCTAAAATGCCAGGGAATAGGCCCGCTGCAAATAAGGCACGTAAATCCAGCCCAGGCATCATGACTGAGTACAGAATTAAGGCAATAGAAGGGGGGATTAGGATGGCGGTTGAGGAGGCGGCCGCAATTAATGAAGCCGAAAAAGGACGGGGATAACCGGCTTTGGTCATGCTAGGTAACATCACCATCGCAACAGCTGCAGCATCAGCTGGACCTGAGCCACTCATACCACCCATGATTAAACAGACGAGAACGGCGACCAGAGCTAAACCGCCATGGCGTTGACCAATGAGAGATTGAGCAAAGGTGACTAAGCTAGCCGCGACCCCAGCACGCTCAAAAATAAGCCCAGTTAAAATAAATAGCGGAATCGCAATTAATGGGTATTTAGCGATACTGTTGTAAGTGTTGGTGCCTAGTGTGGCCAACATATCGGGCGAGAGCCCCATCAAAATACCAGCAGCACCACCTAAGCCCAACGCAAAGGCAACGGGCATACCAATGAGCAAACAAAGGCCAAAAGCCACTAACATCCATAAATCTGGGCTCATGCCTGCTCCTTGTCAGTCTGACGTAGTCGGTCTACGAGATTTTGTGTACAACGAATAATAATGGCAACTGATAATAAAGGGAGCCAGATTAAATAAATCCAAGTAGGATAACCCAGACCAGGAGAGAGGGAGTCCCACGCATACTCTTCGTAGGTGAGCTTGCCCCCATACCATGCGACCAAACCCAAAACCACAATGGCTCCTAACCATTGCAGTATGTAAAGAATACGGCGTCCGGTGAGCCCCACCATTTGCTCTAAGAGGGTGATACGAATATGTTCATTGCTGCGCGCGGCGACAGCGCCACCCGCAAACGCTAAGATCACCATTAAAAAGACAGAAAATTCTTCGGTAAAAGCAAAAGAGGCATTGGTGGTGTAGCGCACCACAACGTTGGCCAGACTAATAATACAAATAGCGGCTAAGGCAATAACCCCTAGCCACGACTCGATACGGGTTCTAGGTTTAGACATAAGTAAATCAACAATAAAAACAAGGGCGCAGAGTTGCTGCGCCCATTGGTTATGTAAGATTAACGTTCTGCTATGGCTTTTTGAGCCGCATCAACGAGATCTTTACCAATACGGGGAATCCATTTTTCGTATACGCTTTGAGTGGCGTCTACAAAAGCTTTGTGTTGTTCTGGTGTGAGTTCGGTAATTTCTACACCACGTTCACGGATGCTAGTTAGCGTGTCGGCTAATTCAGTACGGGATTTTTCGATTTCCCATTTACCAGCATCAACAGCGGCTTCTTTTAGAAGCGCTTGGTCTTCAGGGGATAAGGTGCTCCAGACACGCTGGCTTACACCAAAAATTAGGGGGTCATTCATGTAGTGCCAAAGTGTTAGGTATTTTTGGTTGGCACGGTCTGCTCGAGCAACGTCATAAACAGCCAAGGGGTTTTCTTGACCATCAACGGCACCGGTTGTCAGCGCGGGTAGCGCATCTGTCCAGCTCATTTGGGTGGGGTTAGCACCTAAAGCATTAAAGGTATCTAAAAATAAAGGTGAGCCTACGACTCGAATTTTTAGGCCTTTTAGGTCTTCGGGATTAGAAAGAGCAGCACGAGAATTAGAGATCTCGCGAAAGCCGTTTTCGCCCCACGCTAATGGCATTACACCACGTTTTTCAATCGCGTTAAATACCATTTTACCTGCTTCGCCCTGAGTGATGGCGTCTACTGCTGCATTATCAGGCATTAGGAAAGGGAGTGAAAACAGGTTAACTTCGGGAACTTGAGTTGACCAGTTAATGGTAGAGCCTACTGCCATATCAATTAAGCCACTGCGCATGGCAGAGAACTCACGGGTCTGATCGCCCGATACTAACTGAGCATTCGGGTAGATTTTTAATGTGATGCGCCCATCGGAACGCTCTTTAACCAGTTCAGCCCATTTTTCGGCTGCTTGCCCCCATGGGAAAGCGTCAGATAGGACGGTGGAAACAGAGAACTCGCGTGTTTCTTGAGCCAGTGCCGCTGTGCTGCTGAGGGCAAAACAGGCTACGCCAAGAGCTAGCCATTTTTTAATTTTCATGATGAATCTCCTTTTTGTCATACAGTTAATGTAAAAAGAAGATAGTAGCAGAGATGTTCTTTGAGATAAAAAAGTTGATTGTATATAACGAAGGAAGAGCTAAACAACTGAGTCAGGTTGTGCTAGGATTGAAGTAGCTATTTGTACTAACTACTAAAAGGGGAATCATGATGTCATTGCGTATTAATGATGTTGCACCAAACTTTACGACTGACTCCACCGCTGGTGAGTTAACGCTGCACGATTGGATGGGTGATAGCTACGCGATTTTATTTTCACACCCTAAAGACTTTACGCCTGTATGTACCACTGAATTCGGTGCTGTGGCACGTTTAGCGCCTGAATTTGCAAAACGCAACACAAAGGTCATGGGTGTGTCGGTGGATGATGTAGAGGATCATAAAAAATGGAAGCGTGACATCGAGGCGTTCTCTGGTGCGCCAGCAGACTTTCCTATTATTGATGACACGTCATTGCAGGTGGCTAAACTCTATAATATGTTGCCAGCGGATGCGTATTTGCCTGATGGTCGTACACCGGCTGACAGTGCTGCGGTGCGTACCGTATTTATTATTGGACCTGATAAAAAAATCCGTTTAACCATGTCTTACCCCATGTCCGTAGGTCGTAATTTTGCTGAAATCCTACGCGCTTTAGATGCAATTCAAGCGACAGACGGCGTGCCTCTTGCTACTCCTGCTGATTGGCAGCCCGGTCAGGATGTGATCGTGGGCTTAGGTTTGAATGATGAGCAAGCTAAAGAAAAGTTTGGCTCCTTAGATATTAAATTGCCTTACCTGCGCTTTACTAAAGACCCAAATGCTAAATAATCGTTAACTTCAGACTCAAAAGGCATAATTAAAAACCCCCAAAAAACCAGATGTGTTTTTTGGGGTTTTTCTACGTCTTCATACAGTAATTCAGTTAAATTATAGAGGTATTTAAGATTGCTTATATAAGGCTCACGATGATTAAAGCAAGTATAGAAAGACGATATTGGTTAATTGAGTTGCTAGCTAATTGGGAGGGTGGAGTAAATAGTGGTTATTTACAGCATTATTGTCAACTAGGACGCCAACAAGCAAGTAAGACGATTTCACGCTATCAAAGTGACTATCCCAGTCAATTGGATTATTGCTCTTCAGAGAAGACTTTCCTACCCTCTGCAACTTTTACCCCTCATTTTATTAGTGAAGACGTCGCTGAATATTTAAATTGGATGAGTGGGCAGCAGACCTATCAATTCGAAAAAGCAGGAAAATATCATGTAGATACTGCGGTAATGATGACACCAGTACGCTTGGTTAAGCCAGTCATCATGCGCTCACTTGTTCAAGCTTTACGTCAGAAGATGCGTATAGAAATTAACTATATTAGTGTCAGTAACCCTAACTATGAGGGCCGCATTATTGTTCCAGTGCGTTTTGTGAATACAGGGCAGCGTTGGCATTTACGCGCCTGGTGTGTCCACTTCCCCATTACTGACACAGTTCTAAACTAGAATTTTCCAGTTGTTGTC
>NZ_CANRIC010000077.1:0-4715 GCF_947630565.1 uncultured Paenalcaligenes sp. | reverse complement strand
TAGAAAAACGAAAAAATCACGTATTTCCTGTCTAAAGCTGATGGTTTTACTCACCCATTACCCCCATGCAACTGTTGAGTTGCCAAATCAAAGTCACCCGATAGCAATGGATTCAAAATATGATCACAACGCCACAGTGTGTCCTCTATTGCGGAACGCTCATCAGCACGAGGGGCACTCAATACAAAAGCAGCGACTTGCTGCGCTAACCCTAATGTACGGGGATGACCGATACCTAAACGTAAACGCCAAAAATCTGGACTAGAAAAAACCTGTTGAATATCACGCAATCCATTATGCCCTGCATGACCGCCCCCTTTTTTTATTTTAGCTTGGCCAGGCAATAAATCTAACTCGTCGTGCAATACCAACACCTGCTCAGGCTGCAATTTATAGAAGCGCATTAATGCTCCCGCTGCCTGACCCGATCGATTCATAAAAGTAGTTGGTTTCGCAATAATAATGGGCTGTCCGTCAAATCGCCCCTTAGCGACCCACGCCGCCATATTTTTCTCTAAGGCAAAACTAGCGTGTAGTTTTTCAGCATATTGATCAGCTAGCCAAAACCCAGCGTTATGGCGGGTTTTGTCGTACTCAGCCCCAGGATTACCGAGGCCAATAATCAAACGAATTCCTTCAGACATGTTTTCTCCACATACGAAAAACCCCCGCCAGCCTAGCTAACAGGGGTTTGAAACAAAGCAAGGCTTTGTTGCCTAGTGCGAATAAAATTATTCTGCAGTTGGCTCTTCAGCTACATCACCGTCTTCGCCAGCATCATCAGAAGCTGCGCCACCAACAACTAAAGCGGTCGCCAAAGCAGGATCAGGATCAGTACTTGCACCTGCGTACTCAACGCCTTCAGGCAAAGTAATCGCGGCTAAAGTAATGGTTTCTGCTGCGTCTAGATTAGCTAGGTCTACATCGATAGACACTGGCAAGTTACCTGGCAAACATGTGATTTCCAAGTCAACCAATAGCTGGCTGATAACTTGGTTATGTAATTTAACGGCTGGAGAATCATCACCATTCAAGAAGTTCAAAGGAACTCGTGTAGTGATAGGCTGGTCAGCACGTACGCGTTGGAAGTCAACGTGTAGAACTTGTGGTTTGTAAGCATGCCACTGAACGGCACGCAACAATACTTTTTCAACTTTACCGTCTAAATCCATGTCTAGAATAGAGGCATGGAACACGTCTTTACGTAAGTCGTGGTAGATCTGGTTGTGCTCTAGAGCAATAACTGTTGGCTCGGCATTACCACCGTAAACGATGGCTGGCACCTGGCCCGCGTGACGCAGGCGGCGGCTCGCACTCGATCCCTGTACGCTACGCGAAAAGGCTTTAAATTTCATGGGAAAACTCCGTAATTGCAGTAGTCACTGCAAACAATAAAAACAGCACACCGCGACCAGTGTGCTGTGTTGGAAAAAGTTAATCTACAAACAACGAGCTAACGGATTCCGCGGTAGAAATACGCAGAATGGTCTCGCCTAATAGGGCCGCACATGATAGTTGGCGAATTTTTTCGCACTCACGGGCCTCAGCGGATAACGGAATGGTATCCGTTACAACCAGTTCATTTAGTTCGGAGTTTTTAATGCGCTCAACGGCTTCGCCTGATAAAACAGGGTGAGTACAGTAAGCGTAAACAGCAACTGCACCACGTTGTTTTAGGGCTTCTGCAGCCTTACAAAGCGTACCCGCTGTATCCACCATGTCATCCATTAGAATACAAGTGCGGCCATTTACATCACCAATGATGTTCATGACCTCGGACACATTGGCACGTGGACGACGTTTGTCAATAATAGCGAGATCAGCCTCTAGCTGTTTAGCTAAAGCACGGGCCCGTACCACCCCACCAATATCAGGGGATACAACCACTAGATCCTTGTAGTTACAACGCCAAATATCACCCAATAAAATAGGTGATGCATAGATGTTGTCTACGGGAATATCGAAAAAACCTTGGATTTGGTCTGCATGCAAGTCCATTGTCATCACGCGATCTACGCCTGCGACCTGGAGCATGTTAGCAACAACCTTTGCCGAGATAGAAACACGCGCGGAGCGTGGGCGACGGTCTTGACGCGCATAACCAAAATATGGAATAGCTGCCGTAATACGGCCGGCAGAGGCGCGACGCAGAGCATCGACCATTACCATGATTTCCATTAAGTTGTCATTGGTGGGAGCGCAGGTTGGCTGTAAAACAAAAACATCGCGACCGCGTACGTTTTCGTTAATTTCGACCATAGCTTCTCCGTCGGAGAAGCGTCCTACGGTCATTTTGCCAAGAGACATGTCTAGGTGATTTGCAACATCTACAGCCAAACGAGGGTTTGCTGTACCGGTGAAAATCATGAATCGGTCATGTGCCATGATATGTGGGACGTAGATTTGATTGGGATGCGTGACGGAAAAAAATAAAGCCGTTGACTGTTACCCTTTTGAGTAGCAGCTCAACAGCTCTATTATGACGCAGACCGTTAAGTCTGTAAATGTATGGCTGGGGATGAAGGATTCGAACCTTCGCATGCTGGAATCAAAATCCAGTGCCTTAACCAGCTTGGCTAATCCCCAAATTCTGTCAACCAATTATACTGCGGATGGGTATGTAACCCTTTTACCACCTGTATATCAGGTGATTTCTGCACCATTGGCTGTTCGTGCAAAATTGTACCGCATAGTTGAATGCTTTGTCTAGTAGCTGTTTCTTTATCGCAAAAAGCTATAAATAAACAAGAACCCGACCCAGTCATTCTAGCATGTAATTTTCTTTTTCGCAAGCTAAGTAACAAGTCGTTAATTTCTGCTGCGTATTTACATGCCACAGGTTCCAACACATTGGACCCAAACATTGCCACTGACTGATGATAATCCGCATCTGGCTGCGTTTGATAACCTGTAAAGTCTGTAATTATGATGGGCTTTGAATCTCTTGTCAAGCCCTTATCCCGAAAAATAGTGGGAGTAGGCACAGATACCGCTGGTTTTAGCAACACATAGTATAAATCAGGGACTGGTACTGCCTGTAAATGCTCTCCTACCCCTTCGGCAAAAGCACTACGCCCAAAAATAAAAACGGGCACATCCGCCCCCAGCTGCAAGCCTAAGTCCATAAGTTGCTGACGATTTAAACCAGTACCCCATAAGCGATTTAATGCCATTAAGGTCGTCGCCGCGTTACTGGAGCCTCCACCTAAACCGGCTCCGGCTGGAATGTGTTTTTCGCACTGTATAGAGACACCTAGTGTCGTGCCGGTGTGATGTTGCAATAGTCGCGCGGCACGGATAATTAAATCATTTTCAGCGGTTAGCCCCTCTAGGGTTTGCCCTTGTCGCTCAATCACCCCATCCGAGCGCACGGTAAAATCTAAGTAATCATAGAGTTCGATAAAGGTAAACACACTTTGCAGTAGATGATAACCATCTGGACGTTGTCCAACTACGTGCAAGAATAGATTTAATTTAGCGGGCGCAGGTACTCGTAAAAGTGAAGACATAGGCAATAAAGCAGGAGTTAATAATCAACAACAACACGTACAGAAATAGATTGCTGCGCTTGATTTCGGTTCATCTGCAATAAGCGAGGGCCTGCGTCATCGTAGCGCTGCATGCGTACACGCCATCCATCTTGTTGAAAATAGCTAGGTTTACCCTGCTCCATTTTAAGCTCTGAGACAGAGCCTGCTCCCGTTTGCCCTTGTAACCAATCACGCATCCCCTCTACAGGGATCACATACCCAATGAGTTGTTCAACTAAGGCATCAGGTGAAGAGGCGTATTCAACCTGCCCATCTGGATACTGCAACATAGCTCCTTGGGTGGTTACGACCACACGAGCCAAGATCGCACCCATTGGGTTATTGAGATCTAGCTGCAATTGATGAGCTGTCTGGCTCCACTGGAATCCGCCTTGAACGGCATCTTTTTTACCATCTGCATTATCTACACTTAGGGCAAAACGACCACTGCGTTGAAACTGCTCGGCAGCTGTCGTCACAGCTGGTTTAGGGGCAACAGCGCAAGCATTCAGGCCAACCAGCACTACTACACTGGTTAAGCACTGAACAAAACGTCTTTTTAACATTATGGCTTAACTCCGAAACGTTCCATGACTCGTTCTAGGCCATGATTAGTCGGGTTATCTTTCAAAGCCTTGAGCCAAACCTCAGTCGCCTCGGCTCGTCGCCCTTTCATCCATAACACCTCGCCCAGATGCGCCGCAACCTCTGGATCGGGCATACGCTCATAGGCTCGCATTAAGTATTCAACAGAAGCCTGATAGTCCCCCACTCTATACAGATACCAACCCACACTATCCAAAATATAGGGATTGTCAGGCTCTAGCTCTAGGGCTTGCTCAAGTAAATCTTGAGCCTCATCAAGATTTCTATTTGTATCTGCAAAGGTATAGCCTAAAGCGTTATAAGCATTGGCATTATGCGGCTGCAAATCAATGACTTGACGCAATAGTGGTTCAAGTTCGTTGTAGCGACCCTGAGCCGCGTAAAGCATCGCTAAGTCATATTTAATTTCAGGCGTATCCGGTAGTTCTTTATCGGAACGCTCTAACACCTGAACTGCCTGATCGGTACGTCCCGCCTCGCGCAAAATAGAAGCGCGAGTCAAATCCACCACAGCCTGATCTCTTTTGCCCAAAACACCTAAGGAGCTTTTCAGAGCCTGCTACGGAAGCTTTGTTGTTG
>NZ_CANRIC010000076.1:0-5265 GCF_947630565.1 uncultured Paenalcaligenes sp. | reverse complement strand
TAGGGTAATTTTGGTCGGGACGGAGTGATTCGAACACTCGACCCCTTGCACCCCATGCAAGTGCGCTACCAGGCTGCGCTACGCCCCGAAAGATGTAACTATAGCATGTTGAATTAAATTTTGTCAAATGCAGGTAAAAGGTACTTTTTGTCGGCATTTGCTTTAAAATCAACACTTGGCATAGTTGCCACGCTGTAATTAAAGCGCAATTATATAGGAAAATAAAAAATGTTTCAAATAGGTGATGTGGTAAAGCTAAAAAGTGGTGGTCCTTCGATGACAGTGACTCAGCTTGGCTTAACGCATGGTCGGGTAGAGTGTGCCTGGTTTGATTGCGAGGGTAATTTAAAAACCGCTTTTATTCATTCTAAAGCGCTACAAGAGGTGTAATGTGCGGGGTTGGCCACAGACGGCATTAGCAAAAAGCAAATACTTAGCCACCTCTTTGTTGGTGGCGGCTTTTGTGTTGTTTGTGGTGGCAAAGTGGTTGAACGATGGTGAGGTATATTGGGGCTATCTGATTGCATTTGCAGAGGCCGCAATGGTGGGGGCGTTGGCGGATTGGTTTGCTGTGACTGCGCTGTTTAGGCATCCGCTGGGGCTGCCTTTTCCTCACACCGCTATTATTCCACGCAGTAAAGCGCGTATTGCTGATAATTTAGGCGATTTTATTTGCGAGCATTTTTTGTCTACCGATCAGGTCATGCAAAAAATAGATCAAATGCAATTGCCTCGTCAGGTTATGCGCTGGTTGGCCCGCAGGAAAAATGCTGAGTTGATCGCTAGCTATACAACCATAGTGGCGCAGCATAGTTTAACGGCGCTACGCGATGTACGCGCTCAGCAGTTTATTCAACAAACCACACTTGATCAGCTGAAAAAAATAAATATGGCTCAATTCGGTGGCCAAGTGTTGCAGCTATTGACGCAGGATCAACGCCATCAAGAGCTGTTAAATGTGGTTTTACAAAAGATTAGCCATCTTGTGCAAACGCCTGAGGTACAAGCTGTTATTGCTGAAAAAATCGCATTAGAGCTCAAACGTACCGTACATATTAAAAAACTAAGTCATTATTTAGGGGATTGGGGTACAGAAAAAATTGTCAATATGATTGCTAAGGAGGTAGCCGCCATCGCAGATGATCCCCATCATGAGTTACGTTATCGCTTTCATGCTTATGTTCAGACGATGATTACACGGCTACAAAGGGACCCAGCATTTACTGCAAAAATGGCGGATATTCAACAGCAAATTCTGGAAAATCCAGAGTTAAAAGACTATGTGCAAGGGCTATGGGGCCAGTTGGTGGATTGGCTAGAGCAGGATTTGCATGCCAATCATTCTCTATTACGTAAAAAAATGACGCAAGCCGTGCGTCAAATGGCACAGCACATTTTAAAAGATGCAGGCATGCAGCACTTATTAGATGAGAAGTTAAAACAAATTGCCCCACGTTTGATAGAAACCTATCGTGTACGCATAGCAAGATATATTACCGACCGCGTGAATGCGTGGGAGGACAACGAGTTGGTTTACCAGCTAGAGCATGCCATTGGTAAAGACTTGCAATATATTCGCATTAACGGCACCGTTGTAGGGGGTGCCGTTGGTTTAGTTATTCACTTTATTGGCCGCTATTTTTAAATCGCTGGGTGATTGGCGGCTTTTTGTTTTTGAATGGCTAATTTGATGTAGGGGTCCATGCTGTCTTGTCGCAGCACCCATTCCTGATAGTCAACGGGTAAATCAGTAATAGCGACCCCCTTGTGTTTGCCAAAGGGCATCACCAGGGGCAGGCGTGCGATTTCGGACTGCTCCCATAATTGTTCCCAGCTAGTGATAGGGGTAGGGAGCAAGGCGATTAACTCTCTGAGTATATACATACAGTTCTGTACGTCAGCAAGGGCCGAGTGTGCTGTTTTTAAGCGCTCTCTAGCATGAGGCCGAAAAAAATAATACATCAGTGCTGATTGACTGTGGCTATCTAGTTTAGGCAGAACACGACGGCTAAGGGCTAAGGTACAAATGCGTTTTACCTCGGGTTGACCTGCCATATTCCAGTCGTAGTCAATATTATGGCCAATCATATACTGCGCATCAGCTGGAAATGAAAACTCTGTACAGGGTGGACAGTTTTCTAGCTCTTCATCATAAATATGATGCACAGCAAGAGCACCTAAGGTGTTTGGGTGACGGGGTTTATAACGTTGTTCAAACTGGCTGATAACCTGCAATGTATTGGGGTCATCAACCTGTAACCAGGCGGCCTCGATGATATCAGGTTGCTGGGAGCCAGTGGTTTCAGTATCAAAAATATATGCATTCATGGTGTGGTAGGGGTTATTTGTCTTGTGATAATCATACCGTAAAACGGCTAAGTAACCGAAGTGATAGGGTTGTGCGGATATGTAACAGGTTTGCTTTGCATTTAATTTTTTAAGCTATTGATTTTAAACTGTTATTTTCTTTGGCTTATTTTTATGGTTTACTTTTTGATAGAAAACTGACTTTACGAATCCGTTGAAGTCGTTATGATGAAACTGTGCCTTGCGCTTAGTTGTTATGACAAATGACGAATTAAGCGCTGGGTTTTTGAATGATAACGGAGGTGTTTATGTTAAATATAAATGTAAAAACAACAGTAGCTGCTGCAGTGATTACTTTGGCGGGCGTTAGTGGCGCAGCATTGGCGGATACTACTCCACACGAGCAAATGCAGCCTGTGGCCACATCCGTTGCGCAGATTCTTCAAGAAACTAAAGATGATCAACGCGTATCACTGCGTGGACAAATTACGAAACAAATCTCAAAGGAAAAGTTTATTTTCACAGATGGTAGTGGTGAAATTCAGCTCGATATTGATGATGACCTAACCGCTAAAACGCCTATTAATCCTCCCGTCGAGGTGGAGATTATCGGCGAGGTAGATAAAGGAATTGTCAGTGACACAGAGATTGAAGTGAAAAGCTACACCTTAGTTAACTAAAGGTAGTCATTCATAGCGAGTTCTTATGATGCATCAAAAAACCCAAAAAACGGATCAGCTGTCTGTTTTTTGGGTTTTTGTTGGCTACTAAAGTTCAGTCTGAAATCAATATCGTTAACCGACTTGAAAGTGACCCTCTGGATAGCGGATGCGGCTGCGACGACGAGTGGCCAGACTATAGACTAAGGTAAGAGGTCCTAATCGTCCGGCAAACATCAAAAGAGTGAGCATGCATTGACTCGGCAAGGAGAGTTCACCCGTAATACCAAAGCTCATGCCTGTTGTCGTGATGGCAGACATCACCTCGAACATGACGCTTCTAAAGGGCAGATTATCAAAAATAGTGATAAACAAGAGCCCAAAGAAAAAGAGCCCAAAGGTAATTAAGACTAAGGATAAGGATTTTTGTACGGTCTCTGGTGATACGGTACGATGCATGAGAACGACTTCTTCGCGATGGCGCAAGTAGGATACGACCGCAGCCAGTAAAACAATAAATGTGCCTAGTTTAATACCACTGGCTGTACTGAGTGATCCACCCCCGATAAACATATACACCATGATGAGTAGGGTGGAGCTGTCTTTCATATTTGCTGCATCCATGGCTACAAAGCCAGAGGTACGGCTAGAGATAATTTGCAGCCAAGAGGCTGTGGCTTGCTCAAACCAAGGCAAATGACCAATCGTCCCCGCATTTTTATGTTCAAAGGTCCAGATTGCTAAAAAGCCTAATACGTTAAGCGCTAAAGTACCTAGAAGAATAATTTTGCTATAGGCCGATAGGAGCGACCACCTTTTTTTGCGTAATAGATTCATGATGACGGGAAAGCCTAAGCCACCTAAAATAATCATCAGAGAAAGCGTAAAGATGCTGAGAGGGTCATGGGTTAAACCGATCAGGCTATTTTCATATAAAGCCATCCCTGCATTATTAAATGCCATCGTGACATGAAAATAGGCTTGATAGGCGGCTTGCTTAAGCTCCATGCGCTGGCCCCACCAAAAGGTTAGCCACAGCATGGTGATGCCTTGTATGGTAAAGGCGATTTTCAATACAGAAAAAGCCGTCTGGCGAATCCGAGACACGCTGGTTTGGTTAAAGGCCTCTAGAGCCAGAGCTTGTTGTTGTAGGCTAATACGCTTGCCTAACGTAATGGCTGCTAATACGGCAAAGGTAACAAAACCTAGGCCGCCAATTTGTACCAGAATCGTAATTAAGACCTGTCCCGGAATGCTTAGTACCGTAGCAGGTTCGATCACGGTGAGGCCTGTGACGGTGACCGCAGAGGTGGCGGTAAAAAAAGCCTCAAACCAACTAATAGGGCTACGTGTTGCAAACGGCATTTTCAAAAGCACCGTGCCTAGGATAATTAATCCTAAAAAGCCCATGGCTAAGACAATAGGTGGGCTTGCAGGTAAATGTGTTGTAGGAAGGCTGCCTTGTTTGCGTAGTAATCGAAAAGGCCAGATACGTAACATAGCGGGTTAGATAAGCTTTGGCGCAATGGTACGCAGCACGCTCAAGGGGCCAAATAGCACTAAAATATCTTTGGCTTGCAAGATAAAGTCGTCGGCAGGGCGCACTAAAATCTGAGTTTTACGTTTGATCAATAAGACCTCAACCACATCATTATTAGTATGTAGTACATCACCAATACTGATGTCATCCAGACGTTCGCTGGCTGTGATCTCAACCACGAACTCCCCATTACCTAATGAAATATAGTCATTGACCATGGGATAGCTCAACATCTGTGCCACCCGAATGCCCATTTCTTCTTCGGGGTGAATAATGCGGTCTACACCTAGTTTGCTTAGGATCAGGTGCTGAGCGTGCGAGATGGCTTTGACCCAGATTTTGCTAGCGCCAACGGCTTTTAGATGCACCACACAGACTAAAGAGGCTTGGATATCGTCGCCAATTGCAATGAGAACCACATCATAATTATCTAAGCCCAGCTCATCCACAGCCGCTTTGTCAGTGACGTCAGCAATCACTGCGCGGGTAAGGTGGTCAGCGTATTTATCAACGACTTTACTGTTGTTGTCTATACCCAGTACAGAGTGACCCATCTTCATTAGCTCTAACGAAGCCGCAGAGCCAAATCGCCCTAGACCGATGACAGCAAATTGAGCCATATATGTACCTTAATGAGAAGGATTTGATTGGGCTTCAGGCCAAATAAAACTGAGCTGATGGCCTTGTTGTTTGATATGAATGGATTGATGCAGTGTTGCCCTTCGTAAGTGACATAGACCTGATAGGTACCATAATCAA
>NZ_CANRIC010000075.1:0-5454 GCF_947630565.1 uncultured Paenalcaligenes sp. | reverse complement strand
AGCCCTGCTCTCGCTGCCAACATCGACTGGCTAACAAATCCACCACTTGCTTGGGTTTATCTAAGGACAACACAAAATCGTCCTGCTCTATATGTAATTTCTCTAAAAATAACTCAGCAGCTGAAGTACACGCTATTGCTTTTAAATGCGCATAGGCATCGGAAACAAAATCCTGCACCGCTTTTTGTTGAACCAATCGGGGGGCCTGCTCTTTAGAAACCACTAAAGCAACCGCATCAAATAAAAGTCAGCATTGGATACAGAACGTAACTAAAAAAGTACGTTGATTCTCATTTTTTAATAAAAAAGCCCCTGTACTTTTTAGTACAGGGGCTTTTCGAATTTGGCGGAGATGGAGGGATTCGAACCCTCGATGCGGGTATAAGCCGCATGCTCCCTTAGCAGGGGAGTACCTTCAACCTCTCGGCCACATCTCCGTAAAGTCATAACTATAGCATAACTTTAAATAAAAAAGCTAGCCCTAGAATGCTTTAGTTTTTCCCTTGATCTAGTTCAAAAACACGGTGCAAAGTACGTACAGCCAGTTCCATGTATTTATCATCAATAATCACGGAGGTTTTGATTTCGCTTGTGCTGATCATTTGAATATTGATGCCCTCTTCGGATAAGGCACGGAACATGGTGCTGGCTACACCAGCATGGCTACGCATACCGATACCGACGATAGAGACTTTACATACTTTGGAGTCAGCAACAATCTCACCAGCACCTGTCGCAGGAGCAATTTGTTTTTCCAAGATCTCATGGGTGCGTTCTGCATCAGCACGGCTAACAGTAAACGAAAAGTCGGTGGTGCCTTGAACAGATAGGTTTTGCAAAATCATATCCACTTCGATATTGGCTTCTGCAATGGGCCCTAAAATAGAGTAAGCGACACCGGGGGTGTCAGGGACAGCACGTAAAGTAAATTTGGCCTCATCACGGCTAAAAGCAATACCAGAAACAACAGCAGCTTCCATTTTTGTGTCTTCCTCGAAGGTAATAAGCGTGCCCGAGGAGTCTTCCTCGTCGATGGGCAATTCAGGATCAGTTAAAGATGATAGTACGCGAACGGGAACATGATATTTACCCGCAAATTCCACTGAGCGAATTTGTAGAATTTTAGAACCCAATGAAGCAAGCTCTAGCATTTCCTCAAAGGAAATAACACGCATGCGTCGCGCCTCTGGGACCACACGTGGGTCAGTTGTGTAGACGCCATCCACATCGGTAAAGATTAAACACTCATCAGCCTTTAAAGCCGCTGCCATCGCAACAGCAGAGGTATCTGAGCCACCGCGTCCTAAGGTCGTAATATGCCCTTCGTCATCTATGCCTTGGAAACCCGTCACGATCACAACGCGACCCGCATCCAAGTCTGCCTGTACTCGTGTGCCATCAATGGATTTGATACGAGCTTTTGTGTAGGAGGAGTCCGTTTTGACAGGAACCTGCCAACCTGCATAACTGCGGGCTGGAACACCCATCTCTATTAATGCCATCGCCAATAACGAGCTACTGGCTTGTTCACCGGTAGCAGCAAGCATGTCTTGCTCACGCGCATTTGGATGGGCAGAGATATCTTTGGCCAAACCGAGCAAACGGTTGGTTTCCCCTGACATCGCCGACGGAACGACCACCACCTGATGTCCGGCTTTGTGCCATTTGGCAACGCGGCGTGCAACATTTTGGATGCGTTCTACTGAACCCATCGACGTGCCACCATATTTTTGTACGATTAAGGACATAATTATTACTAACTTAAAAAAGTTGGCTCACACCACGAAAAAAAATAATATTTTATTTTGCTTTTGATGCGCTAGTATCAAAATGTAAAAAAACCCGGCCTTTACTACAGCACACAGATGCCTTGCCATGTTTAACCTGCATCTGCCGATCAAAACCTAAGGCATGCAGCTGTCGTAATTGACGCATCATATCGTCTAGACGAGCTTGTGTGGGCATTAACATGCCCTGTTGAGCTAACCAATACCGCAACACCAAAGCTTGACGCGCAACGCTTAGTTTACGCCATAACGCCAAATCAAAACTTTGATCCGATTCATTCAAATCCAATTGTGCTAAATCTGCTGCTGCCACCTCATTCAGAACCTCGTCGGCCTGTTGACTCTGTTGTGCATGACGCACTAAAACCCGCTGCCAACCACGCCAACGTTCATTTAAATGAGGGGTTAAGCGATCACGTAATGCGCCACGCGTGTAATCATCTTGGAGGTTGGTTGGGTCCCAAACGGGTTCCCAGTGAGAGAGCTTCGCAAACTCATGCGCTACAGCAACCAAATCACTGCGCGGTATCGCCAATAAAGGACGCAAATAAACGAGGCCATTACGCTCTGTTTTTTCTGCCATGGCCTTCATACCGGTAGGCCCCGCCCCGCGTAGTAATCGCAATAATACCGTTTCAGCCTGGTCATCTAAATGATGGCCTAAAAAGATATGACGTACACCGGTCAAAGCAGCCATGTGCTCGAAAGCCTGATAACGAGCGGTACGTGCCGCAGACTCTAAGCCATCACCCTGGGTCAAATCAACATGAACTCGTTGAGTATGACAGGCCACACCAAAACGCTGGGCTAAATGGTGCACATGCTGCACCCAGCCCTCAGCTCGCTGCTGTAGTCCATGATGCACATGAAAAAAATGCAGGGTAATACCCTGCTGTCGTGCCCATAAGGTGGCATGTAATGCCAACATCGCTGAATCTACACCCCCGCTGCACGCCACAGCCACATCAGTGGCCTGATTAGCTAGCATCAGTCGTTGTAGCGCAGCAACTATTTTTTTATTAGCAAGCTGCGCTAAGTGTTCTGTAGAAACGAGCTGATCAGCAAAGCCCTCAGCTACGGGCTTCTTGGTAGCGTCCATAAGATAACAAACGCTCTAAACGTTGTTCACGTAATTGATCTACAGATAAGCCTGACACCTGACGTAAGGCATCCGCTAATGCGCGACTGAGTTGACGAGCCATGGTGGAAGGATCTCTGTGCGCCCCGCCCACTGGCTCATTGACGACACGATCAATAAGACCGAAGTCTTTTAATCGATCTGCAGTAATCGCTAAGGCTTCGGCAGCAGTCGATGCTTTATCAGCACTACGCCATAAAATGGAGGCACAGCCCTCTGGGGAAATCACGGCATATGTCGCGTACTGCAACATCATGACTACATCACCCACCGCAATCGCTAAGGCACCACCAGACCCCCCCTCACCAATGATGGTGGAGATAATAGGAACCTTGAGTTCAGCCATCGCATATAAGTTATGACCAATGGCCTCGGACTGACCGCGTTCTTCGGCCCCAATACCGGGGTAAGCTCCGGGTGTATCTACAAAGGTAAATACAGGTAATTGGAATTTTTCGGCCAAACGCATTAAACGCAAGGCTTTACGGTAACCCTCTGGGCGAGGCATACCAAAATTACGTTTAGCTCGCTCTTTGGTGTCTCTGCCCTTTTGATGGCCGATCACCATGCATGGTGTACCGTTAAATCGAGCTAACCCACCAATAATCGCTTTATCATCGGCGTACATACGATCGCCATGCAGCTCATGAAAATCCGTGAAGATTTCTCGTACATAATCCAGTGTATAAGGACGCTGAGGATGACGTGCCACTAAGGCAGTTTGCCACGGCGTTAGCTTTGCGTAAATACTACGCGCCAAAGCCTGACTTTTTTGCTGTAGACGGCTGACCTCTTCGGAAATATCCACAGCGGAATCCGCCTGTACAAATCGCAGTTCGTCTATTTTTTGTTCGAGTTCAGCAATAGGTTGCTCGAACTCTAGGAATGTATTTCGCATTGTAGTCTTAGCTCGTATTAATAATGCACTGCCACAGCATTTAAGCTGCGCCATAAGTGCCACGTTGCCACCGTACACCAAGGAGCCCATGCCTGGGCGACTTCGCGGGCTTCGAAACGCGATACCGGCTCACCACTAAAATAATGCATGGAAATGGCTTTTAATAAAGCCGCATCATCTAAGGGCAACACATCGGCACGACGCAAGTTAAAAATCAAAAACATTTCGGCCGTCCAACGACCGATCCCTCGTATCTTGCACAATGCCTTGATGACTTGTTCATTATCCAAGCCATCTAATCGATCAATATCAATTTGACCTTGGGCAAAGTGTTGAGATACGCCAATAATATATTCAGCTTTGCGTAGCGGCAAACCAATTTCTTGTAAGCTGCCAGCCGAAAGTATAGCGATATTTTCCGGTTCCGGCTGTAACCCATACTGATCGGAAAAGTTCAGCCACTGTGCATGTGCTGTTTTACGACTGGCCTGTTGAGCCAATATAGCGCGTACCAAGGTCACAAATGGCGATACAGACGGCAACGGCCCATCCTCATAACGTAGGATGATTTTACGCAGAATCTGATCATTTTTCATTAACTGCGTCTTTGCCTGATCCCAATACAGGGGTAAATCTGGCATGAATGCCACCCGTTAGGCTCGGCGCCACTGGGTTAGGCCACCTGCTTTGTCTTCGAGCTCAACCCCTTGGTTTTTCAGTTGATCACGAATCAAATCAGCAGCGGCAAAATCTCGATTTTCTTTTGCACTTTGGCGCTGTGCAATAAGCGCATCAATCTGCTCGTCTGAAAGCTGTGTATTTGGTTGCACCGCATCTTTTACATAGCGTGTCGCTGAGCGCAAATACTGTTGTGGATCCGTTTGCAATAAACCTAACACCCCGCCTAAGGCTTTCATTTGGGCGGTTAGCTCTGGGGATTTCTCGCGATTTGCTTGGTTTGCCATATCAAACAATACGGCTACAGCACCAGCTGTATTGAAATCATCATTCATCGCATCACGGAAACGCTTAGCAAAATCACTATCCCAGTCAATTCCTTCGTATTTAGTGGGGCTGATATTAGCTAAGGTTTGGTAGAGTCTATCCAAGGCCTGTTGAGCATCAAACAAGTTCTCAGGCACGTAGTTCTGCATACTGCGGTAATGATTACGTACAATAAAAAAGCGCAGCATTTCGGCCTCTCTGGGGTTAGCCTGATAGCTAGCCTGGTCATCAGCCACACCATTTGTAATGGTCTGACGAATCGTACGGAAATTACCCAACGATTTAGACATTTTGTCTGCATCGACCATTAAGGGGCCACAATGCATCCAAACAGAAGCCATCTCGCCACCAAAGGCACCTTCGGATTGGGCGATCTCATTTTCGTGATGCGGGAATTTCAAGTCTGGCCCGCCGCCATGAATATCTAAAGGCATGCCTAACAACGCGTTACTCATGGCTGAACACTCAATATGCCAGCCTGGGCGACCTAAACCATAAGGCGATTCCCATTTGGATTCAGCCGGTTCCTCTGGCTTTGCTGATTTCCAGAGAACAAAATCCAATGGATCTCGTTTGCCTGCCGATACGGCCACACGTTCTCCGGCACGTAAATCATCTAAGGTTTT
>NZ_CANRIC010000074.1:0-5711 GCF_947630565.1 uncultured Paenalcaligenes sp. | reverse complement strand
ATGATTTAGATCTATACTGCGATCATCACGTTGCAATAAACTGCGTTGCGGTGATCAGCAAAGAAAGTAATTATGAAGCACTTCTGAGAAGTTGTCAAGCAATTTGTTTTAAACATTTTGTTGACTGGCTTTTAACTACTATCCAAACATAAAGATTAAATTATAAGGCAAATGAAATAATTTGCAAACAATTCATTTTAACCTTTAGGTTTGAAACCTTGCTTTCGAACAAGAGATAAATAGTAACTGAAGTAATAAAATTAAACAAGCTATTTATTCATCTTTTTCTTTTTGCTTTGCCCTAGGTAAAAACCCTATGATGCGCTGCGAAAGAGGAGTAACTATAGCACCCCATTTTTCAGATTGCAAGCTTTTTAACTAACAAAACGAATTACTCCTTTTTTGTACATTACCCTCTATATATAGAGGGGATGTATAAGGGGCTGTTGCTAGATGCTTAGCCCGACCCTTTCTTTTATATTTTGCATAGCAAAGCTGGACTTCATATCAACAACGCTAGGATGCTGCATTAACTTATCCATAGCAAAACGGGAGAACGCCTGTAAATCCTTTACTTGCACCCTAAGTAAATAATCCATATCACCTGACATCGCAAAGCACTCTACCACCTCTGGCCAAAGCTGGACATCTCGAGCAAAGTCAGACAGTGGAACTGTTTTTAATCGATGGCTTTTATCTAAGCGTATTGTGACATAAGCAATTAAGCCTAGGCCTACCTTATCAGCATCCACAACCGCTACGTATTTTCGGATATATCCCTGCTCTTCTAAACGTCGAACTCGTCTTAAGCAAGGACTAGGAGATAAAGAGACAAGATCAGCTAGCTCCTGATTGCTAAGCCGACCATTTCGCTGCAGCTCATGCAAAATCTGCTGATCGATACGATCTAAATCAATTTCAGACATAAGACCCCTTTTTTTGCTAGATATTAGCAGATTATGCCAAACCCTCCTCAGCTCGCCCACTATAACGCAATCGTACACCCACGCTTTATACGTAAAATAGGTATAAAGCTCGCAATTAATCATAGCCTATCAGGCCAAAAGCGACCCACCCTTATATATAAGCACCTAATAACAGCAAAGGACGCATCATGGAGACATTTACCCCCTGGGAAAACCCAATGGGCACATCGGGTTTTGAGTTTATCGAATACACCAGCGCAGAACCTGAAAAACTAGCACAAACGTTCGAAAGCTTAGGCTTCAAAGCCATTGCCAAGCATCGCCGTAAAAATGTCACTCTATATAGACAAGGCGATATTAATTTTCTTTTGAATGCCGAGCCCGACTCGTTCGCAAGTCGATTTGCTAATCGCCACGGCCCCTCTATCTGTGCAATAGCATTCCGAGTCGATGATGCTGCGTATGCGTATCAACGTGCCTTAGACTTAGGAGCATGGGGTATCGCATCGGGAAGTGGTCCGATGGAGCTAAATATTCCAGCCATTAAAGGGATTGGTGACTCTTTAATTTACCTAGTGGATCGCTGGAAAGGTAAAGATGGGCACAATGGGATTGGCGACATCAGCATTTATGATGTGGATTTCGCCCCCATTGACACAGCAACAGCATCTGAAGACGTACACCACCAAGGTGCTGGTCTTACCGTTATTGATCACTTAACTCATAACGTACATAAGGGCCGTATGGGTGAGTGGGCAAAATTCTATGAGCGACTATTTAATTTTAAGGAAGTTCGCTACTTTGATATAGAAGGCAAAGTCACTGGTGTCAAATCAAAAGCAATGACATCCCCGTGTGGCAATATCCGCATCCCCATTAATGAAGAAGGCACAGAAGAAAAAGGCCAAATTCAAGAGTACTTAGATATGTATGATGGTGAAGGCATTCAACATATAGCTCTAGGCAGCAGCAACATCTATGACAGTGTAGAAAACCTGCGTCAAGGAGGTCTTGTATTTTTAGACACGCCTGACACCTATTACGAACTATTAGATCAACGTATTCCTGATCACGGTGAAGATACCGAGCGCCTACAAAAAAATCGTATCTTGCTTGACGGTGCTCCTGGTGGCGGACTCTTGCTACAAATATTCACAGAAAACCAATTAGGCCCTATTTTCTTTGAGCTGATTCAACGCAAAGGAAATGAAGGCTTCGGCGAGGGTAATTTCAAAGCTCTTTTTGAGTCTATAGAACTAGACCAAATGCGACGTGGTGTGCTTAAAACAGTAGAGTAAATAGGAGTGCCTCCCCTACTCCACGGACTGCTACAATGCGAGCAAACATAAGGAGTAGGGGATGAAAAACTATGTAGTACAAATTGGGCAGCGTAGTTGGCGCATGTTTTTAACTGTGGCCAAAATTATGTTGCCCGTTTTATTTATTGTGCATTTTGCAGATCAAATTGGCTTAGTCACATGGTTAGCTCATACCATCGCCCCCATAATGGCTATGTTGTCACTTCCTCCAGAAGCGGGCATTGTTTGGGTAACAACCATTCTGACTAATATATATGGCGGTATGGCAACATTAGGGGCCCTGTCTGAAAATACAACCTTTACGACAGCACAACTCAGCGCTTTAGGTGCCATGATGCTGTTTGCCCATAATCTTCCCATGGAGCAATCTATTGCTCAACGGGCGGGTGCTAGCGCTGTCGTTACGGGGTTGTTACGTATAGGAGTCGCTATGATTTATGGCGGCTTTGTCGCCTGGATATTAAGCAAACTAAATCTGTTGGGCTCTCCGGTTGATCTGAGCTGGTTACGAGGTGAGATCACACAGCATCAATACGGCTTTTGGGGCTCTTGGTGGCCTTGGCTTCAAACCACTACGCGTACCCTCATAATGACTGCCCTCATTATTTTCTGTCTCGTGGTTATCTTAGATGTTTTAGGAAAGATAGGTTTTACAAACCTAGTAACTAAGCTGATGACGCCTATATTGCGTCTATCTGGTTTAGATGAGCGTGTGGCACCCGTTACTACAGTAGGTGTTTTATTAGGTTTGAGCTATGGTGGGGCTCTTATTATTGAGCAAGCTCAAAAAAATAACTTTGATGCGAAAACCAGATTGCTCGCTTTATCTTGGCTCTCATTATCACACTCGTTAATTGAGGACACCCTTTTGGTTGCTGCGTTAGGGGCCAATATTTGGGTGATTTTAGTGGGGCGTATCATTATCACTCTTATTGCTATGGCCATCATGGAGCTAATCCTACGCCGAATGAACTATGGTGTCTCAGGGTAGTCTTATTCCCCGTGGTCTTTAATTAATGCCTTATAAGTACGAGCAAACTCACGTAGTTTTGGCTGAATAACAGCCAAACTATAAGGAGCATTGAGATTACTCATGTAGTAACCAAAATGCTCATGCTCTGCAGGCCAAAAAACCTCTGCGGGGAGCAAGCGCGTCACAATCGGCTTTTGCAACTTTTTCTCTAAGTTTTCGATGTATTCTTTCGCCTGCTGTAGCTGTAATTTTGTTGTATAAAAAATAGCAGAAGCATACTGAGGACCTATGTCATTCCCCTGTCTGTTTAGTGTAGTAGGGTCATGTAGCGAAAAGAAAACCTCAAGTAAGGTATCAAAGCTAATTTTCTCAGCATCATAACGTACTTGCACAACCTCTATGTGGCCGGTGTCTTGATTACATACCTGTTCATAGGTTGGGTAGTGTGTTTTACCACCGCTGTAACCAGGGTGCACAAACGTCACCCCTTTTAGCGCAGCAAAGGCAGGCTCTGCACACCAGAAGCACCCGGCTCCGAATAAAACTGCCGCAGTCATATAGACTCCTTTTGTGTATGATCTGATAACTCTATTATTACGCTGTGCGTTCCAAAACATCAGCTTAACGCTAGCGCCACTATCACGCTATTTAGTATTTATACGGTAGGACGAATACCTATGTTACACCACCCTCAGTTTGACCCCATCGCCTTACAACTAGGGCCACTAGCTATACATTGGTACGGCCTTATGTATTTAGTTGGTTTTACGCTTGTTTGGTTATTGGGAAATCGTCGAATCAACCAAGGACTTGCACCTATAGATAAAAAAGGACTAGAAGACCTAATTTTCTACTGCGTTCTGGGCGTAGTCGTAGGCGGACGTCTTGGATATACCTTTTTTTATCAGCCTGACTACTACCTTCAACCTCAAAACTGGCTAAAAATAGTCTATGTCTGGGAAGGTGGCATGGCTTTTCACGGTGGCTTACTTGGCGTTCTAGCCGTTTTGGCGTGGTTTAGTCATCGTCGTCATATCCCTTTTTTTGCTCTAGGAGATTTCTTAGCACCGTTAATTCCCTTAGGTTTAGCAGCGGGTAGACTTGGAAACTTTATAAATGGCGAACTATGGGGTCGGACTACAGATCTACCGTGGGGAATGGTGTTCCCACAAGCTATGGATGGACTCGCACGCCACCCCTCTCAGCTTTATCAAATGGGCCTAGAGGGAATTAGCTTATTCTTAATCTTATGGTTTTTTTCTGCCAAGCCCCGTCCTCAAGGACAGGTTAGTGGCTTATTTTTAATAGGTTATGGTCTATTTAGATTTATTGCTGAGTTTAGCCGTGAGCCTGATGCCTTTTTAGGCTTACTTTGGGCGCAGCTGTCAATGGGACAGCTGCTTTCATTGCCAATGATGCTCTTGGGCGCGATTATTTTTTATCAAGCAAATAAATCGAACCATTCAAGCTCAAAGTAACATCCTCAGTACCACTATCAATGGGCAGCGCATCCGCCATCGATGGCGCTGCCGACATCATCACCATTTCGCTACGATAGGATTTAGGGCTGCGATATACCGCGCCACTACCCCCTAAATGCACCTCTTTAATCTGAAAAGAGCCATAGCCTAAGGCAGTAGACATGGCTTGGGCCCGTTGTCTAAACGCCTTAGCAGCCTCTGTCATCAAGTCTTTCTCTGCAGTATTACGCGTCTGCTTAGAGACCGTAAAACTCACGTTTGCCACTGGCATTTTATCTTGATATTTTGCAGCTAATTCTGAGGCGGCAGGCATATTGGTTGACTCAAGCAATAATTGTGATTGCCCTATCCACGCTGTCACCTTACCGTCCTTATCATGCTGTGGGCGCACATAATAATTACCACTACTTACTTTAACTACGTCTTGCCCTTTAGCGTCTTTCAAAATTGCTGAGACTGTTTCTGATAACTCTTTAGTGACTATCGCTTGCTCACTGCTCTGACGAGTCGCTTGTAAGGTAATAACAACGGTGTCTTGCTCAACCTCGGTATAAGCCTGAGCCTCTAGGTGTAACACGGGACCTTTTAATTCCTTAGCCTCATCCGCCAGTACCTGGGTTAGCGGTAACATCAAAAAGGCAGCCAAAACAGAACGGGATAATAAAGCAGTACGCATAGAGAAAAACTCCAAAGAAAAAGCCGGCATAAAGCCGGCTTTAGAAAGGGTTGCCCCACCTGTGGCGTCAAGGCCGGCATCCTGGGAACCGAGGGTTCACAAGGTGGTTGCTATCAAACAAGTTTCGGGTTCGCTAAACGAAGTAGCGAAGCACTCCTGCTTGTTAATCCAGCAACCTAAATGCCATAAGCATTGGTTCAAGGAATATATGGCCACGTCTCGCACACGGCAGGGACTTAAGCAATACTACAGCATCAGTTTAACAGATGCTGTAAGAATTCATTAGCGATTTAAATTATCAGCCGGACCTAAGACCGTATCCATTAATTTATGCAT
>NZ_CANRIC010000073.1:0-6567 GCF_947630565.1 uncultured Paenalcaligenes sp. | reverse complement strand
TGTGGCGCACGTGCTGATTGAATATATCTTGCCGCGTTTTGCGGCAACGTCTTACATCCTCCACCTGAAGGAAGAGGGTTTCGACGTAATCTGATAAAATCCAAAATTTCTGCAGCAATATAATCTGCCCCACGAGCAATTAAGTCAGGGCTTTCCTCTAAATAACCTTGTATTTCCTGATCTGTTAGCTCGGTATTACGCCACACGCTAATTAAAAAACCATCGCCAAAAAGCAATTGAGTTTCCCCAAAACGTAATACACCTTGCTCTGCTGTAAAAGTAATAGCCACCACCAAGCTTAAGCCTTCGTACTCTACGACTTTAGGACGTCGATGCTTGGTTTGCATTTCCTCTATCACGCGTTGCTGCAACGTAAACTGGGGCAATAAACGCTCTAGCTCCGCCACATTTGGATCAGACAAACTAATCCACAACACGCTATTACTTATTTTTTCTGGACGAGAATCAATCGTATCAAGACGCTGAGGAGCTTGCCCTGGCACATAATACTTAATACGATTTTGTTTAGACGATGAAAGAGGCATACTCATACACTAACGACTTTTTATCATGGACACGTATTAATGTATCACTTACACCCAACTCTTGCTGCTGACACTATCTATTTAGGCCATTTAACCCTGTGTGATGTATTACTCATGAACGATAGCCATTATCCTTGGCTAATTTTAGTGCCTCGCCGTGCTGATATACGTGAAATTTATGAGCTATCAGAACACGATCAGCAGCTGCTGCTTCAAGAGTCCAGTTTTGTTGCCAAAACAATGGCGGCCTTTAGTCAAGCAGATAAAATAAATATGGCTGCATTGGGTAATATGGTGCCACAGTTGCATCTACATATTATTGCTAGACACACCACCGATGCAGCATGGCCCCAACCGGTATGGGGTAAAGTACCTGTCAAACCCTATACCGAGCAACAACAGCAAGCACTTACTATTCATCTGTCCCACCTTTTACAAACGAACAGCACAAGCTAAGACTTCATTACGGTAACAGCATCGACTAAACGAACTAAACCGTTAAAAAATCCCGCACAAAAGCGGTCGCTGGCTGAGCAAATAATTGTGTAGGAGTATCCATCTGCTCTACATGCCCTTTATTCATAACCACAATACGGTCAGCGACTTCGGCCGCCTCATCCTGATCATGAGTAACAAACACACTTGTAATTTTTAATTCGTGTTGTAGTTCACGCAACCACTGACGCAACTCTTTACGAACCTTAGCGTCCAATGCACCAAAAGGCTCATCTAATAAGAGCACTTGGGGTTTAACTGCTAGGGATCTAGCCAAGGCCACTCGTTGACGTTGGCCTCCCGATAACTGAGCAGGATAACGATCGGCTAAACCTGACAGCTGAACCAAATCAAGCAAATCTGATACCGTTTTTTTAATGGCTGCCTTAGTTGGTCGCTTTGCCCTAGGTAGCATACGCAGCCCAAAAGAGATGTTATCGGCAATAGTCATCGAGGGAAACAATGCATAGTTTTGAAATACAAAGCCAATACCTCGCTCTCGGACAGGTACGTCCGTTGTATCTTGACCATTCAATAAAATACGACCGCTGTCTGCGGACTCTAACCCCGCAATAATGCGTAATAGCGTCGTTTTACCACAGCCCGATGGCCCAAGCAGGGCCACTAGCTCTCCCGACTCTATATCTAAAGAGATCTGATTTAAGGCCTGATAATCATCGAAGCGTCGAGAAATATGCTGCACAGTAATTGACATAGCTTTTGTCTGTATAGAACGTAAAAACCACTCTATTCTATGGCATAAAAAAACCTTTGTTTATATGATTTAAGAATAAGCAAATAGATCAAAAAAGAATAAGCAAACAAAGAAAAGGTCGTTTATGCATATAAGAAGACTGCGCACAATAGAGTCCATTCATCATAAAACTTATTTGTGTAAAAGGGATGTTGCTTTATGTTTAAGCCAGTTGTTTCTCGTCTTGCTCTAGTTGGTCTTGTTGCAGCTGTGCCTCTGCAGGTAGCAGCACAAACCGATAAGCTCTTAAATGCGTCTTATGACATTGCGCGTGAACTTTTTGCGGAATATAACCCCCTCTTTGTCCAACATTGGAAACAAGAGACAGGCCAAGACATCAGCATAGAGCAATCCCATGCAGGCACATCACGACAAGCTCAAGCAATTATGCAAGGCCTAAAGGCAGATGTAGTCACGTTTAACCAAGTTACTGATATTGATGTACTAGCTAAAAGAGGCTTTGTAGCCAAAGACTGGCAGCAACAGTTTGCTAATAATGCATCCCCTTATTACAGCACCACTGCTTTTTTAGTACGAAAAGATAACCCTAAAAACATTCAAAACTGGGATGACCTAATTCGAGATGATGTAAAAATCGTTTTCCCTAATCCTAAAACCTCCGGGAATGCCCGCTATAGTTATTTAGGAGCTTGGCTCTTTGCGAATGAAACGTTTAAAGGCGATCAAGAAAAAACCAAAGACTTTGTACAAAAACTATTAGGTAATGTAGAGAACTTCCCCACAGGCGGACGTGGAGCTACGGTTGCCTTTGCCAATAATGATCAAGGTGATGCCTTATTAACCTTTGAGTCTGAGGTTATCAATATTGCAAACGGCGATGAGTTTAAAGCACAGGATTTTCAAATTATTGTTCCCCCTGTAAGTGTTCTAGCCGAATTTCCTATTGCGGTGGTAGAAAAAGTCACCGAGCGTCAAAAAAGTGGTGATCTAGCTAAAGCCTACCTTAATTACCTCTATGCAACCCCTGCCCAAGAACTATTAAGCCGTTACAACTACAGAGTTCATGACAGCAGCGTAAAAAGTGATTTACCTACAGTACGTTTAATTAACCCAACCGATGTATTGGGCACTTGGGATCAAATTCAAGACACGCATTTTGCAGCAGGTGGTGTACTTGATCAACTACTCGCTAAATAATCCTATAGCAATCAAATCCCTATAATGTCTACCTCAGCATTTAACTGGCGCTTCATCGAACAAAAAGCGGTTTTACCTGGCTTTGGTTTAAGCTTGGGCGTCAGTGTTTTATATATTAGTTTAGTTATCCTATTACCCCTGTCGGCCTTACTCATGTACGTCAGCGACATGAGTCTGGCTGAATACTGGGCTGCTATTAGCCACCCCCGAGTCATCGCTAGCTACAAAACAACGGTTGGCGCTGCCTTAATTTCCACGCTATTTATCAGCCTAATTGGGCTGCTGTTAGCGTGGGTACTAAGCCGCTATGAGTTTGTAGGCAGACGTATTGTTGATGGTCTGATTGATCTGCCCTTTGCATTACCTACTGCCGTTGCAGGACTTACATTGGCTACGCTATTTGCTCCTAATGGTTGGTTAGGTCATTATTTTGATGCACTAGGCATAAAAATTGCTTTTGCTTGGCCTGGTATTGTCTTAGCAATGAGCTTTACTAGTCTGCCTTTTATAGTGCGATCTGTTCAGCCACTCATCGAAAATATCGATAACTCGCTTGATGAAGCCGCTGAAACCTTAGGGGCGCAACCGTGGCAACGTTTTTACTATGTCATTTTACCGCTTCTCCTACCAGGCTTAGTGACCGGTGCCTCTCAAGCATTTATTCGTTGTTTAGGGGAGTTTGGTGCGGTTATTTTTATTGCAGGCAATACTCCTTATCAAACAGAAGTGTCTTCTCTTATGATTTTTGTGCGTTTAGCCGAATATGATTATGCATCGGCTGCCGCTATTGCCTCTGTTGTGTTAGCGACCTCACTCTTATTATTATTTGGTTTGCAAATCGTCCAAAATCGCTTATTCGATAAAAAACACTAGCCATGAAAAGCAAATTGAACTCCACTCAACGAGGCCTTATTGTCCTAAGCCTTGCTCTGGTTTTTATTTTATTAGTTCTGCCTTTGCTGCTCATCGTAAGCCAAGCATTCAGCCAAGGTATTCAAGGTTTTTGGCAAGCCATTACTGACTCAGACATGAGTCATGCAATTCAACTTACCTTACTTGTTGCGGCCATTAGCGTGCCTGTCAATTTGATTTTTGGCGTTTTCTTAGCATGGAGTGTGACACACTATCGCTTTAAAGGCCGACAGTTATTGATGACCTTGATTGATATTCCTTATGCTACCTCGCCCGTTGTCGCAGGCTTATGCTATCTGGTGGTATATGGGGCAGAGGGCTATTTCGGTCAATGGCTATCCACTCATGATATTCAATTAATGTTTGCATGGCCTGGCTTAGTCATGGTGACGCTTTTTGTGACTAGCCCATTTATTGCTCGACTCTTAATTCCCTTGATGGCCGAGCAAGGTTCAGATCAAGAACAAGCAGCCCTTACTTTGGGTGCTAATGGGTGGCAAATTTTCTACCACGTCACGTTGCCTAAAATAAAATGGGGCTTGTTATATGGGGTCATTCTTAGCAATGCCCGAGCCATCGGTGAATTTGGGGCAGTTTCCGTTGTTTCTGGAGCGATACGAGGGCAAACCTTAACTCTTGCCTTATTAGTCGAGCAGCTCAATGAAGATCACAAAGTAGTCGGAGCATTTAGCGCCGCACTCCTTTTAGCAAGCATGGCGATCATTACAATCGGCGTTAAAGCTATCGTTGAATCAAACAATCTAAAGAAATAACGGTATATCAATAAAAAGATACCTGTAGAAGAGTTGCTTAACAGCATGTACTATTGCTGCTTTTCACTTTCATCCTCTCTACGCCAATAACTGGAAGCGCGAATCTGATGATTTGCTAACCCATGCGTATCGACAAGCTCTTGGCGTATAGCTTTAACAACAGATGATTCAGCTGCTGCCCAGGCAAAGCCCTCCCCATCTGGCAATCTAAGCTCTCTGACCAGTTGGGGTAAATGGCTTTGTGAATCTACCCTTTGTGCATAAACCAACTGCAAATTTACATGTGGTGGCAATAAGGCTTGCAACTGAGGGGCTTCTGTCTCTAGGACCACTACGACCTGTGCGTGATCGGGTAGCTCATGCAAACGCCGGATTATTGCAGGTAGTGCTGTCTCATCACCCACTAATAAATGCCAATCATATTCAATCGGCACCACCATAGAGCCTCTAGGCCCAGCCATGACTAAAGCATCGCCTATGCATGCTGCTTTAGCCCACATCCCAGCAGGACCTTGCTCATGCAACACAAAATCGATCTCAAGATACGATGATTTTTGATCAAAAGCGCGTGGTGTATAGTCTCTAGCAGCCGGTTTAGGTTTATCCTCTGGAAAAAATAAACCATTTTCTGTTAACTGAGGAACTACAGGTGCGTTATCTTGCTGTGGAAAAAAAAGCTTCACATGGTCATCAAAACCTGATGAGACAAAGCCAATTAAATCGTCACCTACAAACCGAATACGTACATAATTATTAGCCAGTTTCTCTACGCTCTCTACGATTATAGTTCTAACGACTATGTCATGACGCACGCGCTGTACAGTTAAGTCTTTCATTACTTTTTGCATAATTTCTCTGTGTTAGTTTCACCAATCATCTAGCTACACTCTAACAACCAAAATAGCAAATAGCAATCATTCTCATTATCAATAAACTATTGCTTTTCTAGCAACAATCAACCATTACACATGATCTATATCCCGTTTATACAAAAGGAACCGACCAGAGTATGGCTCAGCATTATCGTTTTCATTGTATTTAAAAGGACGTTGAATTTTTTTATCTTCATTTAAATCAAAACCATACATCGCCATTTTTCTTGTAAAACGATTCCTATAACCGCGATTAGGGTCCATAACCCAAATCTCAGATTTAGCTGAAGCATGTTGATGAATAAACTGAGCGACCTGAGCTGGACTAGAAGGATCATAAAGAAGATCACTGCCCATAATTAAGTCATAACGTTCAGATAAAACAGGTGATCCTGTATCTACCAATGAAACGGGTTCTTCTCTGCCCCATTGGCCATAACGAAAAGACATAGATGGTAAATGATTATTTAATAGGTTTTTAGCTAAGAAACGATGTGCTAAAGGGTGACGATCGCTAGCGGTCACATTACCCCCTAAACGATGTGCTGTCATACTAGCTAAACCCAGCCCACAACCTATTTCCAAAATCCGCTGGTCTGGATCGACTGGCTTTTTTGCAATTTTGATAGCTAACTGTAATCCAGAAGGCCACAACATCCCAAATAAAGGCCAAGCTGCCGAGCAAATACCTAAACGTTCAGCCGCCCCTAATGGGTCGTAGAACTGCTGTCTATCTAATAATGTAAAAATCTCTAATGGCTCTTGGCCAGGGATATGTATAGTACGAAGAGTCGTTTTATAGGGTGTTGTATTAGGCATGAATCACTTTTAATGATAAAGACCTACCCATATTAACATAAGCTATTTTTTATTATTTTTTAATAAATTTTATTTATCAATCTGGCAATAAATAGAGTTTATTTATGTATACATAAATTGAACAAAAAAAACCCCCACTCGATCACGAGTGGGGGTTTTCGATATAAGAGCTTGACAATGACCTACTTTCACAGGCGTACGCCCACTATCATCGGCGCTAAGGTGTTTCACTGTCCTGT
>NZ_CANRIC010000072.1:0-6684 GCF_947630565.1 uncultured Paenalcaligenes sp. | reverse complement strand
GCCCTTGCAATACCTGCACCTGCTGCTCGACATGATCTAAACGTTGCTGACACACCTGCGCCAACTTGACACCTTGCTCATAAGCCTGCAGTGACTGCTCTAAAGGCAATTCACCACTTTCCATACGTGCAACGATTTGCTCTAGCGAGGCTAAGGCCTGCTCAAAATCGGTAGGTAAATCGGTAGGTAACTGTTGATCCGACATGGTGGTTACATCCATAAAAATCGCCATAACGGCGCATTTTAACCGTGATTAAGATTTCCTGCTTAGACACTGACCCAAAGCCGCGTATTAGCCTTTTTGCTGAGGGCGAGTTTTATCTGCGATCCACTCACTCCATGAGCCTGGGTAAAGAGAGGCGCCAGACAAACCCGCTAATTCCATAGCAAAAATATTATGACATGCGGTCATTCCAGAGCCACAATAATGCACCACAGCAGAAACATCCACATCACCTAACAGCTCGTTAAACTCAGCTCGTAATTGCTCTACTGATTTAAAGTGACCATCGGGCTGCAAGTTTTGCGACGTGGGTCTATTCAAAGCGCCTGGAATTCGCCCTGCTACCGGGTCAATAGGCTCTTTTTCACCCCGGTATCGCTCTGCGGCTCGGGCATCGACCAGCGTATAAATAGGCTGATCTAATTGAGCGACTATGGCGGCAGCATCCACTGTGGGTTGCTGAGGCTCTATAGTGACGGCCACACGTTGCTCGGGCACAGGCGGGAGTTCCAAATGATTGTCCGTAACACCCCCCGCAGCTAACCAAGCCTGCCACCCCCCATCCAAAATCATGACGTGATTAAAGCCTGCCCAACGCAATAGCCACCAAGTACGAGCCGCCATATGCGCCTGACTGGCATCATAAATAACAATCTGCGTCTCTTTGTTGAGTTGATATTGCTGCAACAACTGCACAAAACGGGCCAGATCAGGCAAGGGGTGTCGCCCATTTTGCCCTGTCATTTGACCCACTAGCTCGGCCTCGTTGTCTAGAAAATAAGCACCGGGTATATGCGCCTGCATGTATTGCTGGCGGCCTAGCTGATGATTCATCAAATCATGGCGCACATCAAAAATAACTGTATTTTTTTGGTGCAATTGTTGTTGTAGTTCTTTAGCACTAATTAATAACTGAGTCATAACCATCCTTTATTTAGCCGTACTTTTCACGGTCTGACCTCGCATAATACGATCTTCGCTATAGGTACGCCAAGCTGAAATCAACCCAGATAGGATAATAAGTGCCATCCCACCCCAAGCTATTAAATCAGGCATATCATCCCAGAAAATAATACCGATAATTGCAGCAAAGATAATGGTTGAATACTGCAAAACCGCCGTAAGCAACGCCGAGCCCAAACCAAAGGCTCGAGTAATAGCGAGCTGCCCAAAGAGGCCGAACAAACCAATCCCGCCTAAAGCGGCATAGGCAGGCCAACCAATCGTGGCCCACCCCAGAGTGGCCAATGATAAGCCGCCAGTTAAGCAAACAAAGCAAGAAAAAATAAAGACTGTGCGCCACTCGGGCTCACCAAGACGGCCTAACTGACGAATCTGCATCATCGCCACCGCCGCAAAAGCCCCTGCCATCAACCCCAATAAAGCATAAGGCAGTTGATCTTCGTTAAGACTAGGACGCAAAACGGCAACCACCCCTAAAAAACCCAATAAAACAGCCGTGATACGAACTGGATCTCGTTGTGTGCCACCAAAAAACAGCATCCAACCACCAATAAATAAAGGTGCGGTATAGTTTAAACTGATGGCTGTGGATAAAGGCAGCATCGATAAGGCGGTGAACCCCAGCCACATTGAGCTCACCCCAAATCCATTACGTAACAAATGCGCCTTCCAACTAACAGGCCGCAAACTACGTTTATGGTATTGGGTCCAAATCCACAACAAAACAACAGATGGAATGCCTCTAAAGAGTATAATTTGAGGCATATTGGCATCATAGTCGGCGGCGACTTTTACACAGGCGCCCATCAGCGCAAACATAACACAGGCCACCAACATCCATAACGACTGCATGAGAAAATCACCTTATAGTGGGCGCAAATCAATACTATACTCTGCACTCTTGTAAAAGATACAATCAGCCTCATTTTATCAGTCAACCATCGGACACTGTGGCGTTTTCGCCGGACAATTTTTACTACGCTATAGGAAGTACGCATGAAGCGAATTTTTTTATTTTTAGCCACTAACCTAGCCGTTATGCTGGTGTTAAGCATTGTACTGAACCTACTCGGGGTGAATCGATTCATCTCAGGTTCAGGCATTAATATTCCTCAACTTTTAGTCTTCTCTTTAGTTGTTGGTTTCACTGGGTCTTTTATTTCTCTATTCATGAGTAAATGGATGGCCAAACGCAGTACTGGCGCCTATGTCATTGACCCCAACAGCCCGCGTAACCAACAAGAAGCCTGGCTCGTCAGCACAGTTCATCAACTTGCCGATAATGCCGGTATTGGTCACCCAGAGGTCGCCATCTACGAAGGCGAACCCAACGCTTTTGCCACGGGTGCATTTAAAAATGATGCCTTAGTCGCGGTATCTACAGGGCTACTCGCCACCATGAGCCAAGAAGAAGTGGCCGCCGTACTGGGCCACGAGGTCGCGCACGTCGCCAATGGAGATATGGTTACTCTGACCCTCATCCAAGGTGTAGTAAATACATTTGTTGTGTTTTTTGCGCGTTTAGTTGGCTATGTTGTTGATCGAGTCATTTTGAAAAACGATCGTGACGGCCTTGGGATCGGCTACTACGCTGCCGTTATCGTGAGTGAAATTGTCTTTGGGATTTTAGCTTCGATCATTGTGGCTTGGTTCTCTAGACTACGCGAATACCGAGCAGACGAAGGCGCAGCCAAACTCATGGGTTCACCCCGTCCTATGATTAATGCCTTAGCCCGTTTGGGCGGCGTAGAGACGTCTGATTTACCCAAATCATTCGAAGCATCCGGAATTGCCGGTGGCCGATCTTTAGGTGCCCTATTTGCATCCCACCCACCTATTGAGGATCGAATCCGCGCATTACAACAGCGTGGCTAAACCCTTTAGCCTTAAGCAAAAAACGGCTGCGATTATTGCAGCCGTTTTTTTATGCTTTCAAGTCGACGCTATTTTTTAATGAGCCTGCCCCCAGTTATCACCCACTCCCACTTCTGCAGTCAAAGGGACGTCTAAATCCGCTACCGATCTCATTAACTCTGGCAGGTGCTGCACTAAAAGGTCCACCTCATCTGCGGGTGCATCAAACACTAACTCATCATGCACCTGCATAATCATCAGGGTTTTCATTTGCTCAGCATCTAACCAGTTCTGTACCGCCACCATTGCTTTTTTAATTAAATCAGCCGCTGTACCCTGCATCGGTGCATTAATGGCAGCACGCTCTGCGCCACGGGCTCGAGGCCCTTTTGCTTGAATATCGGGAAAATATAAACGACGCCCAAAAACCGTCTCTACATATCCCTGCTGTTTGGCTACCTCTTTTATGGTTTCCATGTAGCGTGCCACACCAGGATAACGAGCAAAATAGCGATCAATATATGATTTCGCCGCGGCATTAGTAATGCCTAGATTTTTAGCTAATCCATATTGCCCCATGCCATAAATCAAACCAAAGTTAATGGCCTTAGCAGCATGTCGCTGCTCGGCACTGACCTCGATAGGTTCAATATGAAAAATCTCTGCAGCGGTTGCCGTATGCACATCGCCCCCTTCAGCAAAGACACGTTGTAAATTTTTATCCCCAGACACATGCGCCATAATACGTAACTCAATTTGCGAGTAATCCGCTGCCACTATTTTATCTTTAGAGGCAATAAAAGCATCACGAACCTGTCGCCCCTCTGGAGTACGCACAGGAATATTCTGCAAGTTTGGGTCCGAGGACGCTAAGCGTCCAGTAATCACCGCAGCCTGCGCATAACGGGTATGAACACGCCCCGTTTGACTATCCACCATCTTCGGCAATTTATCTGTATAGGTAGATTTTAGTTTGGCAATCCCACGATATTCCAGCAAAAGCTTAGGCAGAGGATAGTCCAAAGCCAGTTCTTGCAAAACATCCTCGCTGGTTGAAGGAGCCCCGCCTGCTGTTTTACGTACGACAGGAATCCCCATTTTTTCGAACAGGATCTCTCCAACTTGTTTAGGCGAGTTCATATTAAATGGCTGGCCCGCTAGCTCATAGGCCTGCTGCTCTAAATCGACTAACCTCTGCCCTAAAGCATGGCTTTGTTGCCCTAATAGCTCACTGTCTATCGCTACCCCATTTCGCTCTACTACGCCTAAAGTTACCGAGGTCTTTAACTCTAACTGATAGATATCTTCTAATCCGGGACGCTCTGTAATTTGAGGGCGCAGTGTCTGATGCAAACGCAAGGTCATATCTGCATCCTCTGACGCGTAGTGTGCTGCTGTAGCCACATCGACTTCATCAAACCCTATTTGCTTGGCCCCCTTGCCACAAATGTCTTCGTAGGATGTGCCTTTAAGTCCTAACCAGCGCTCCATAAGCTCTTCCATATTGACTCGCTTATGGGCCTCTAGCACATACGCTTGCAGCATGGTGTCATCTGCAACCCCTCGTAAAGCAATGCCTTCATTAGCCAATACATGGGTATCGTATTTAGCATTGTGCAATACCTTAGTGGGTGTCGCGTCCTCAAGCCAAGGAGTCAATAAAGCCAACACCTGCGCCTTATCGAGTTGCTCGACTTGATCTGTACCTCGGTGAGCCAAAGGAATATAACAAGCGTGTCCAGCCTGCACGGATAAAGACAACCCCACTAACTTAGCTTGCATTGGATCTAATGAGGTGGTCTCTGTGTCTAGCGCAACGCGATCGGCGTGCTGAATTACAGTTAGCCACTGCTCTAATGCCTCTTGAGTCAATACCGTCTGATACTCCGTACTATCAACTTGGGGGGATTGCGCCTCTATCACATCAGATTGAATCTCTAGGGGTTGAGGTTTAGCTTCAAGGGCCTTGCTACGATCTTGCTCTGGCAGCTGATCTGCTTGTCCTGTTAGCTCTCTAAGCCACGTTCTAAACCCGTACTCATTGTAATAGTGTTGCAATTGGCCCTTGTCCTCTGGGCGAGGCGCTAAGTGTGTAATTTCTGCAATGTCTTTGGGTAAATCGCAATCCAGTTTTATCGTCACTAATTGGCGAGTCAAATCAAACTGAGGAATAAATTCACGCAGATTATTTCCTACAACCCCTTTTATTTCTTGTGCGTGTGCAATTAAATTATCTAGGGTCTCGTACTGATTCAACCATTTTTGTGCTGTTTTAGGCCCAACTTTAGGAACCCCTGGGATGTTGTCAGAGGTATCACCAATTAACATTAAATAATCAATAATTTGATCTGGACGTACCCCATATTTATCCATGACCCCTTGCTCATCCTGACGCTCATCTTTCATGGTATCGATCAACTCAATATGAGAATTAACCAATTGCGCCAAGTCCTTATCACCTGTGGATATAATAGTATGAATACCCTCTTGGGCCGCCTGATGCGCTAAGGTTCCTATGATGTCATCCGCCTCGACCCCTGGCACACACAGCAAGGGCCATCCCATGGCTTGTATAATTTGGTGCAAAGGCGCAATTTGTTGCGCTAAGTCTTCTGGCATAGATGGTCGTTGCGCTTTATATTGCGTATACAATTCGTCTCTAAAGGTCTTGCCCTTGGCATCAAACACGCAGGCCATGTAATCGGCATTGATATCTTGCAATAATTTACGCAGCATATTTATCACCCCGTACATGGCACCTGTAGGCTCACCACGCGCATTGGTTAAATTACTACGTAACATCGCATAATAAGCGCGATATAAATAGCTGGACCCATCTACTAGCAACAAGGTTTTTTTCATGTCTAATAATAAAGTTGTACGTTTACCGGCTTCGATGCAAATCCCAACCATCAGTAAAGAGTTGCAAACTGCTGTTGATACTCTACAGGAAATCGGTTGGGGTGTAAGTGTTTTTGGCAGCGCTCGGATCAAACCCGATCACAAATACTATCAGTTAGCCGAAGAACTAGGCCAGCGCTTAGCTAAGGCTAACTATCCTGTTATAGCGGGCGGTGGCCCTGGCATTATGGAGGCAGCAAATAAGGGTGCCTTTGAGGCTGGCGGCAAAAGTGTGGGCCTAAATATACGCCTACCACGTGAAACCACCAATAACCCATATCAGACACATAGTTTACAGTTTGAGTACTTTTACTCTAGAAAAGCCACCTTTTTTATGCATAGTGCCGCGTATATTGCGCTACCAGGCGGTTTTGGTACCTTGGATGAATTGTTCGAAGCCATCACCCTAGTCCAAACCAAAAAAAATCCGCCTGCACCTATTGTACTGGTTGGCTCTGATTTCTGGGCTGGTCTAATTGAATGGGTCAAAGAACAGTTAATTAGCCATGCGTTTATTGGGGCAAATGACGTAAACTTAGTCACTGTCACTGATGATTTGGACGAAGTCATGCGCATAGTCAATAGCTGTTGCGCTCAAATAGCCGCCGACCAAGGCAAAGCTCCTGTGCTTCCCCAAGAGACGCCCTACACAAAGGACTAATCGAAGTCAATAACCCCGCCCTAAAGGGCGAGGCATGCCAGATTCGTTCTGTGCTTGCCTAGATTGACCAGACTCAGCGCTG
>NZ_CANRIC010000071.1:0-7380 GCF_947630565.1 uncultured Paenalcaligenes sp. | reverse complement strand
GTTGGACGTTAGCCTTCGCTTTTTTCCAGTTGTTGCTGAATTTAATCTTGCGGCTCATGACCTGTTGCGCTTTGCGCAACGCAACCTCGTGCTTCTTAAAACTGTTAAGCGGAGCATAGTACGTGCCGTCTGAAAGCGTAGCAAAGCGGGCGATGCCCATGTCGATGCCAACCGCTGACGTGCCTTGTGAAACCGGTGGCTCGATCTCGCGTTCGGTCTGAATACTGATGAACCATTTGCCCGCTTTATGACTTACCGTGACGTTTTTCACCGTACCCAACACGTCGCGGCTGTTGCGGTAGCGCACCCAGCCCAGTTTCGGCAGAAAAATACGGCTGTTCTCCTGATCGAGCTTGCAACCTTGTGGATAGCGGAAGCTATCCGATTGCCCTTTTTTCTTGAAGCGTGGAAAATCAGCGCGTTTGGCAAAGAAATTTTTGTAGGCGCGCTCTAGGTCTTTTAACGCTTGCTGTAAGCTCTGGCTTGGCGAGTGTTTCAGCCATTCTGTTTCCTTGTCTACCTTCCAAGCAGGCAGGAAATTAGCCAGAACGGTATAGCTGAACTTCGTCGTGCTGTCGGCAGCATAACGGTCTTTTTGCCACGCCAACGCCCTATTGAACACGAAACGACACGCACCGGCAAAGCGGCGCATATCGCGTCGCTGAGCACCGTTGGGCTTGAGTTCGTATTGATAGGCTTGCAATCGTTTCATACTAAGAATTATACTTGCCCCATGAAGAAAAACAACGACATTCGACGCGGTAGACACTGTGTTTTTAACATGCACGTTCACTTGGTCTTTGCCGGATGATTCGCAAAAAGAAGTATCCGAGCATTCACAACAAACTATGGGGTGGTGCTCTCTGGTCGCCTAGCTACTTTGCTGGAAGCTGTGGCGGTGCGCCTATTGAGATCGTGGTCCCGTCGGCCGTACAAAAGGTCATCGTCACTTGACCATTACGCCACGCCTCGGGGTCCGGCATATAACCAATCGGTATCAAGCTACGTATCAATAACCCACACAACAACACAAGCACGCCACATAGCGTGCCACATTGTCGCAATACGAGTTCTAGAGACGTCATTTTCCGCATTTTCAGTTATATATCGAATTTGTATCTAATTATTTGATCAAATCGGTGCTAAGTATATAACGATCCGAGTACAATCCCGCTTGATTATGTAGCAGTCTCACCACGCAGTTTTTGTTTTACTGTTTTTTGGAGCCCTAGCGATGTCTAGTACTTTGGCTATTATTGTCTCTCTACTGCTATTGATGTTTTTAGCATATAGAGGGATTACGGTTTTATTGTTAGCCCCGTTGATGGCGGCACTAGCTGTGTTTTTATCCGGTGATCTTGGCTTTTTATTGCCCATTTACACCGAAACATTTATGAAAGCCCTTGGTGGCTATGTACTCCAGTTTTTACCCATCTTTTTGCTAGGGGCTCTTTTTGGGCAGCTCATGGCTGATTCTGGCGCTGCGAATACTATTGCCCGCTGGATTGTAAAGCGCTTAGGGCCTAAGCACTCTCTGGCCACTGTGGTTATTGCATGTGGCCTGCTAACCTACGGCGGCGTTTCTTTATTTGTGGTGGCCTTTGCCATTTACCCCATTGCTCGTGATCTATTCCGTGCTGCTGAGATTCCCAAACGTCTTATTCCTGCGACCATTGCGCTAGGTTCCTTTACCTTCACAATGACCGCCATGCCGGGCACTCCAGCTATTCAAAATGCCATCCCTATCCCCTACTATGGCACGAACGTCTTTGCCGCCCCAGGGCTAGGTCTCATTGCCTCTGCCATCATGTTAGTTGGTGGTCTATGGTGGCTACAAACTCGTGTCAATAAAGCGAAAGCCGCTAGCGAGGGCTATGGGGATCATGAAAGTGACCGTAATATCCCTATGGATGGCAATATTGAATACGAAAAAGGGCCTTTATCCACCATGCCATTGTTTTTGGCGCTATTACCATTAATCTTGGTTATTGGTGTGAATGCGATTTTTACCTATTTAGTTTTCCCTAAAACGGATTTCAGTGCACTAATCGAAAAATTCCCTCAGGTCACGCCGCAAAAAATGGCGGGTCTATGGGCATTAATTATTGCACTCGTGTCAGCGTGTTTTACCCTAGTGGTGACGCGTCTGGGTAAATGGGAAAACCTAAAAGAAACCGTAAACCAAGGGGTATTTGGTTTTATGCTTCCCCTATTTAATACGGCTTCTGAAGTAGGTTATGGTGCAGTTATTGCGGGTCTAGCTGGATTTACTATTATTCGTGATGCCGTATTGAACTTAACCCCAGGTAACCCATTGATTTCCGAAGCCATTGCAATGAACGTTTTGGCTGGTATCACTGGTTCTTCATCGGGTGGTCTTAGTATCGCTTTACAGACCTTAGGCGCCGATTATTTAGCCATGGCACAACAAGCTGGGATTAGCCCTGAGCTTATGCACCGTGTCGCTGTAATGGCTGCCGGTGGCTTTGATACACTGCCTCACTGTGGTGCTATTATTACGCTTCTGGCGATTTGTAAACTAAATCATCGCCAAGCTTACTTAAATATAGCAATGGTGACGATGATAGCGCCTGTTTTTGCTATTATTACCGTCATTACATTAGGTACATTATTCGGTAGTTTCTAATACAGAAGATTTAGGCTAAACGCTCTCTTCAAAGAGGGCGTTTTTTTTATCACATCTCTTACAAATTACAACTATAGAATCTGGCCTAAAATAAGCTCCCTTATCTTACTGCTCTGCTTATTTCTTTTATATGCTTGAGACTTATTCCGCCTCATCGGCCATGTCCCGCTATTGCGGCATCGCCATATTCCTTTTTGCCCTACTTGCTCTCACAGTACCAAGCGGGTATTCCTTAGGGGCGATGTTGTTACTTTTAGGCGGCCTCTACACGCTAACCCAGTTTAAGGTTGAGCTTAATCGCTCAGACTATGTGCTATTGGGTGTATTAGCGTTATTTAGTATAGAGGGAGCGATCAATAATCTTTGCCATCAGTTAGGGCTAAATTCCTATGACAAGATTATTCGCTTTGCCTTTGCTATACCTGTTTTCTTCTTGATACGTTGGACAAAGCCTCAACTGCATTGGGCTTGGTTAGGCTTAGGTATTGGGACTATAGGAACTGGAATCACTGCCTCAGTCCAAAAGTTTATGATGGGAATTAGCCGTGCAGAGGGCTATACCCACACCATTCAATTTGGTAACTTATCCATGTTGTCAGCCCTTTTTTGCCTAGCGGGTTTAGGTTGGGCATCTGGACTTGAACATCACAAACGAAAACCTTATCTAATCCTGCTCTCTTTAGGGGCTGTGAGCGGTATTTTTGGGTCATTATTGTCAGGCAGCCGCGGAGGTTGGGTGGGCCTGCCCTTTGTACTACTTGTACTATTTAAGGCCTACCATCCCTTTTTTCGCTTCAGAACCAAAATCATAGCAAGCGGTCTACTGACTATAGCCGCCCTAGCTGTTTTTTTTACGCCCCAACTCCATGTAAAAGATCGCATTTATGACGCTTTTCAGGATGTTCAGCAATACCAACAAGGAAACAGCAACACATCTGTCGGCGCCCGTTTTGAAATGTGGCATGGAGCGATACAGCTCATTAAAGAGAAACCCATCACTGGCTGGAGCAAAGGCGGCTACCAACCTGCCATGCAGCATTTAGCTGAACAAGGTAAGGCCAACCCCGTCGTTAGCCAATTCGGACATGCTCACAATGAACTCATTGATCAAACCGCAAAACGTGGTTTAGTAGGACTAATGACGTTATTAGCATTATATTTAGTCCCGCTCTGGTATTTTAGTCCCTACTTAATTCACTCCAACCTTGCCATTCGCTCCATTTCCGTCGCAGGTACATTACTCTCTGTTGCGTATATTGACTTTGGTTTATCTCAAGTCTTTTTTGCTCATAACAGTGGCGTTATGATGTTTGCCTTTTGGTTGATGATTTGGGCTGGACTATTGCGCAATACTATCGAGCACTACACGATGTCTGCTGCCAATCAGCAGTAAAGTTATTGCGTAAATGGACTTGGGGTTGCACCCTGCCCAACAACAGCAACTGCACCGGAGGGGGCAATGTCCCCACCCCCTCTATAAAACCTGTCACCTGTGTCTGACTCTGATAGTTAAGTTGCCCATTCACTTTACCCTCTATCCCGTGTTTAGAGGCATCGCAGTAACCACTAAATGTCATGGCATTATGTGTTTGACTATCTAATTGCAACTGACATTGACCCAAGGCTTTGACTAAAAAATCCATGCTCTTTTGCGGATCAGCTAAAACAGAAGCCTGAGTAGGTGTTAAACACTCATTAAACTGACTAGGATCATATTTATTGAGTTTTTCTAACTGCGCAGGCTTTAAAAAGGCAGCCGCTTGCTGTTTAATAAGCAGTAATTGTGGCCCAACGTTATTCCCCTCTACAAAAGTCTGTGTGCTAACTTGCCATTCTCCAGGCTGTGGTTGTACCGAAAAAGGGGCCGCCTGCATAGGCAAGGCTACACACAATAACAACGAGCCAACTGCAATTTTTTTCATAAATGCCTTCTTAACTTAGCCAATAAAACGAACTCGTTTTCAACATTAGCACAACTGGAATCCCGATGGATCACATTGACAATCATTTACCTATAGGCGCAATCGTACACGAAAGCGCAGACGCCGCTGATGAGCATTTACAAGCCTTTATTCAATATGCCCAAGAACAAGGCAAAGTAGTGCTAGGTGTTACACAGGCTCCTGAAGAGGTCAGCTTCGCCTACCGCAGCAAAATGGGTATCATCAATTTGACCAACGGCGAATATATCTCCATCGCCCAAAATTTAGGCGAACACAATACCAGCTGCTGTTTAGACTCAGAAGCCATTAGCAATGCCAGTGTAATCCTGCAAAAAGCCCGCACACAAAATCCAGACCTAATTATTGTGAACCGTTTTGGAAAGCTAGAAGCCGAAGGCGAGGGTTTTGCCGATGAAATGCTAGAAATCATGAGCCAAGGCCACCCTATGCTCACCGTGGTTGCCACTCGTTTCTTAGATGCTTGGCGCGAGTTTTCTGGCGGATTAGCCACAGAACTAGAGGCCGACCTTAATCACATACAACATTGGTTTAATAGCCTCCCCGCTAATAACTAAAAAGAATAAGCATATAAGGTTATACTATATGGATAAATTCATCTCTTATAAGTAACGTTCAATATGCTGAGCAGTCTTTTAGGTTTTATTGTGGGGCTGACCCTAGGCTTAACCGGAGCAGGTGGCGGGATTCTGGCTGTGCCTGCCTTAGTGCTTGGCGTAGGCCTAAGCATGACAACCGCAGCGCCTATTGCCTTAATTGCCGTTGGTTTAGCCGCCTTAACCGGCGCCATCGATGGATTACGCCGACGTATGGTGCGTTACAAAGCCGCCTTGCTTATGTCCATCGTAGGTGGGGCCATCTCACCGCTAGGGGTCTGGCTCGCACAGCGTCTTCCCGAACTCTGGCTTATGGTGCTATTTAGTCTGGTGATGTTTATTGTTGCTGGGCGCATGTTTAATCAAGCTCGCCACACACAAAAATCAGGCCTATCACCGCATGACAGCCGTGCTAAAGCATGTATGGTGTCAGATAACTCGGGCAAATTTGTTTGGACTATGCCGTGCTTTTTGACTATAGGTAGTATTGGGGCTGTATCGGGTCTACTGACTGGGTTATTAGGCGTAGGAGGCGGTTTTATTATTGTTCCTATGCTCAAACGCTTTACTAATCTAAAAATGCATAGCATTGTGTCCACATCGTTGATGGTTATTGCCTTAATTTCTGCCGTAACCGTCATCAATGCTCTCACCTCGCATGTTGCCTTGCCCCCGGTCACATGGCCTTTTGTTTCCTTTGTGGTAGGCGGCATGATTGCAGGGCGTATTGTTGCCCCAAAAATCCCAGCCACCTTTATACAAATGGGTTTTGCCTCTTTGTGCGCCTTATCTGCCTGTATCGTACTGCTAAATGCATTTAATATTTTATAAATAGACTTTCCACCTCTTATCAACTAAAAAAGCGGCCTAAGCCGCTTTTTTAGTTGTGTTAATTATTTAACCAACGTCCATGCGCCATTTTTAACCGTGAGTAGCTCTACCCCACGCTCATCGAACCCACTGTGGTCTTCGGGCGTCATGTTATAGATACCTTGAGTACCCGGTAATTCTTTAATGTTTTCCAACGCTGTTCGCAAGGCTTCTCGGAACTCTACCGTGCCCGGCTTAGCGCTTGTAGCTGCTACTGGTAAGGCTTCCATGAGCAATAAAGAGGCATCATACACATTACCGCCAAATGTCGCTGGCATGTGCCCATATCGCTCGTTGTAATTATTCATGTAGTCTAGGGCAATCGCTTTAGACGGATTATCATCTGGAATCTCGGTAGGCACTAACATCAAACTACCACCCAAAATCGTATTTTCTACGGCTTGACCACCCAAACGTAGGAAATCATTCATGGCTGCACCATGAGTTTGATAAATTGTACCTTCGTAATGGCGATCGAATAATGTGGCCTGCGGCAACACAGAAGGCCCACCCGGAGCAGCAATCAATACCGCATCAGGTTTAGCCACCATCATTTTCACAACCTGCCCTGTCACAGAAGTATCTGGACGTTTAAAACGTTCATTAGCGACTAAGGTAATGCCTTTAGCGGCCAATCTTTCGTTTAGTACCCCATACCATGTCTCGCCGTACGCATCAGCTGTCCCAATAAACGCTAAGGTTTTAACTCCGTTATCCTGCATATGCTGCAGTAGCTTATCTGCGACCAAGCCATCATTCTGCGTAGTTTTAAATACCCACTTCCGTTTTTCATCCATCGGCAACACCACTGAAATGGAGCCCACCGGTGCCAGCAATGGCGTTTTTGCCTCGCTAATTAAATCAATCAGCGCTAATGCATGCGGAGCACCTGATGGTCCAATAATGGCATCGACCTGTTCTTCTGTCAGCAGCTTTTTAACGGAAGTCACCGTATTATTTGGCTCACTGGCATCGTCTAAATGAATATATTCGATGGTTAAGTCACCAATTTTAGTGGGCAGCATCATCGCTGTATTACGCTGCGGAATTCCGATGGCCGATACCATCCCAGTAGACGAAGCAATCGTACCGATTTTTACCTGAGCAAATACGGAAGATGCTGTCATAGCAGCCACTGCTGCACTAAATAAAACAACGGTGTTTTTTACTTTCATGTTTTTCCCTTGGGCTAAGCTAAGTCAATGCTCTGATTATCTATCATTTAACACAATTGAAGCTCACCCAGCTAAAGCAAGGTGATTCTTGTTGTCATCGGTTTAGGCGCCGTGATATTCAATCACGCCCG
>NZ_CANRIC010000070.1:0-7594 GCF_947630565.1 uncultured Paenalcaligenes sp. | reverse complement strand
ATGGCGGGCAGGGTGAGATTCGAACTCACGTTACGCCTAAACGTAAACTGGATTTCGAGTCCAGCGCATTCGACCACTCTGCCACCTGCCCGCTCGACTGCCTTACTAAAAATACACAAGTAAAACAAGATTACCATTCTAGCAGGTTTCAGAAGGAAAATACTAGCCCTTTGTTTAGAGAAAACAGGTTTTCGCTTTGTCACCAAAGCGCTACACTTAGGCTATTGTATTTGTGGTGCAGACCACCATTTTTCGGAGAGATGTATGCTTACTGATAAAACAGCCGTTGTCACAGGCTCAACTAGCGGTATAGGCTTGGCAATCGCCCAGCAGTTAGCCGCCCAGGGTGCGAACATTGTATTAAATGGCTTCGGCGATGCAGATGAGATTGAAAAAATCCGCGTTAATATCGAATTACAAAATGATGTAAAAGCCTATTACATTAATGCTGATCTCAGTAACGCGGATTCGACTCGTCAAATGATTCAGCAGGCCATTCAGTTGACCGGCCGCATTGATATTTTAGTCAATAATGCGGGTATTCAGCATACAGATCGTATTGAAAATTTTCCCACAGAGCGTTGGGATATGATCATGGCGTTAAACTTATCAGCAGTATTTCATGCGACTGCAGCCGTCTTACCTCAGATGCAAAAGCAAGGATGGGGACGGATTGTTAACATTGCTTCCGCTCATGGGCTGGTAGCCTCAGAGAACAAGTCTGCCTATGTCGCAGCAAAGCATGGCGTGGTTGGTTTATCTAAAGTGACAGCCTTAGAAAATGCAGGTAAAGGTATTACGTGTAATGCCGTATGCCCTGGCTGGGTACGCACACCCTTAGTCGAGGCGCAAATTGTAGCTTTAGCTGCTAAAAATAATACCGATATTGAAACAGCTGCTAAAGAGTTACTGGCAGAGAAACAGCCCTCCTTGCAGTTTGTCACACCTGAACAGCTAGGTGGTGCAGTGGTGTTCTTATGTTCTGATGCCGCAGAGCAAATGACAGGGACAACGTTAACCTTAGATGGTGGTTGGACCGCTCGTTAATTAGGAATTTATTATGTTGTTTGTATTATCTCCAGCTAAAAAACTGGATTATGACAGTCCTGTGCGTACCACTTTGTACACACAGCCTCAAATGATTGATCAAGCTCAATCGTTGATTCAAGTATTACGTTTACAAAAGCCAGAGCAAATACAAACACTAATGAAGCTCAGTGATGCGCTGACAGACTTAAATGTACAGCGCTATCAAGACTGGTCTCCTACATTTACATTAGAAAATGCCAGACAAGCGCTTTTGGCCTTTAATGGGGATGTTTACGAGGGTCTAAAGGCAGCAGAGCTTTCTGATGAGCAATTGCAATGGACGCAAGATCATGCCTTATTGCTCAGTGGTTTGTATGGGGTGTTACGCCCTTTAGATTTGATGCAGCCCTATCGCCTAGAGATGGGCACTCGATTAGTCACTGAAAAAGGTAAAAACCTGTACGAGTACTGGGGAAGCCAATTAGCTCAATACATCAACCATCATTTTGAGCAAAAGGCTGAGTCTGCCTCTATCGTTATTAATTTGGCCTCAAATGAATACGTTAAAGCCATCGATAAAAAGGTATTAAACGCTCAGATGATTGATTGTGTGTTTCAGGATCAAAAAGGGGCGGAGTATAAAATTATTAGTTTTTACGCTAAAAAGGCACGTGGCTTAATGTTGCGTTATGCCATTGATCATCAGATAGAAGACCCCGAAGGACTAAAAGCCTTTGATAGTGATGGTTACGCTTTTAGTCCTGAGCATTCCTCAGACACTACTTTGGTTTTCCGACGTCCAGAATAGGCCTGAGTAAATCGAGCTGAGTTGGGGCGGGCGGCCCTGAACTCAATACTAAGCCGCGCATATCCTGTCTAATCAGTTGCGCGGCTTTTATCATTTGACGCAACGGATAGGCCAACATAGCCAGCTCCCCCTCTGTTTCTAGTGAGCCTATAGGTGGCGCGTCTAGATTATTGATCTCTAGCTCAATGGCGGTTAGTGCTGTGGCAACACCATCCGGAATCTCAGGTAAAGAGGCCAAGAGGGGGATAGCAGCACTAATTTGAGAGGCCAGCACATGGCTTTGAATCATTAGGTTGTTGAGTAAGGCAACATTATGCTGGCGACTGACCGGCTCATTCATCATCCGATAAAAGCCCGAGGCAAAGTTACTAAATGAGACATGGACATTACGTCTAGCCAACTGCCATTGCGTATCCGCCTCATTTAAATCCATTTCTAATTGCGCCAGATACTCAGGGCTAAGGGCCAGAGCATGAGTTGTAGCATCTGGGCGTAGCGTAGCGGCATTATGCTGGCGGTTTAGTTCGGCATAATATAGGCCGGTACGCAAGTAGTTTTTGTTAGCCTTGATGGCCTCTTGGGCAAAGTCACTCATCGAATTAGACTCCCACCAAGGCAAAATATAGCTACAAATTAAGGCAATGACACTACCTATAATGGTGTCGACTAAGCGCTCTCCAATAACAAAGCTGTCGCCCGTGTGTAAAAACTGAAAGGATAAGAGTACAAATATGGTGTTGAAGACGGCTGACAGCATAAAGTTCATTTGTACTAAGCTGTTTCCTAGAACATAGGCAATCAGCATGACAAAGAAATAAACCTCTAGCTGGGTGGTTAGTTTAAACAGAATAAATGTTAACGCGCACCCTAAAACAGTCCCCATTAATCGCCAGCTATTACGCTGTTTAGTAAGAGCAAAACCCGGTTTCATAATGACTAAAGAGGTCAAAATAATCCAATGGCTATAGGATGTTAGGGCGCTAAGAATTTCAATGTCTGGAGAAAAATATGCCACCACAGTGGGGACGGCTAACCCCAGAAAAGTTGCACAACTCACGCGGACAGCATATCTAAAATGGGATGAGTTCCAGCGCAAATTACTGGTGAACATGCCCAAGCGAATTTCTTCTCTAGACAAAAAGCGGCTCAGGGATTTATCTAGGTATTGATCTAATGGTAAATCATTACTAGGGCTTCGGGTTTGAGCCGCCATGTGATCTACTGTTTTTTGCGCATTACGTAGTCGTCGTAATATTTGTACTAACAAAGCATAGATTTCGGGCTCAGTGGTGTTGAGTCCACTGCGCTTATAACGTTCCAGCTCAAACTCTAAGGCTCGTAGTTCGGCTTTAACACTTTGTCTTTGTTTTGTTTTTCTGTGACGTGAGACATTGAGAGCTATGTGCCCTACATCAATTGCCATTTTAAAAAGGGCGTCACGAGCAAAAATCATGAAGTCACTATCCGCCATGCGACGTCGTAAATTAGCATAATCGGTGTGGGTGGCAACCAATGAGTCCAATAGGCTAACCATATTGACGAAAATGCTCAGTAACGCTAATCGATGTGCCTCGGCATGGCTATCGCCCCCTTTAGGCAGTTCTCTAAGCACCATGTCTCGGGCCGCTTGATGGGCTTCTGTCATATCGGCTTGGACGCGGATTAGATCCCTGTAATTATCATCAAGGTCTGTTTCTGCATCATAAAAACGAGATCGCCGCACCATATATTCTGCAGTGGAGAACAGAGCCACGGATAAGGTGCGTCTTTCTTCTCGATAAAGAAGGATTTTTCTAAAGAGAGTGCTAAAAATAAAGTAGAAAAACGCGCCGCCGCCCGAATAGAGGGTATGGATCAGGACTTCGTTAGGGCTCATCGGAAAGCGTAGTGTTAATGCCATCAATAGCAAACACGCAAACCCAATTAAGCCTCCTCGTTTGCCGAAAACATTCAGCATGGAATAAAGGAAGCTAAGAATAGGCACTAAGAGCCAGATCAAAATAGGTGAGCTAGAACTGAGTCCTGTAATAAAAGCAGTAAATGTTCCTAAGGCTGCGCCACCTAACATCTCGTTACTTCGATAGCGACGTGGGCCACCTGGCTGGTCAACAATGGCGACACACATCGCCCCCATCGAAGCCACAACACCTATGTCATAGAGCTTGAAAACGCCCCCTAATAGGGTGACGGGCAGTAAAACGCCAATGGATTGACGTAGTCCACCTAAAAGATAGTGACTATAGATAAAACGCTGTAATTGTGGAATGGGTAAGACCATAGATAACAACTCATCTGACTTGAGTGTTAAGTATAACGAGGAGTAGCGCGCAGGGGACTTTTCTCTTTAATAATATGTGTAGAGAAGGCTGTTTTTCAAGAGAGGGTCAACAGTAGCGGGCTGAAACTAGAGGGAAATCCCTGCTTGTGGAGTAGGTGTTTTGAGGGCAATGTGTACTAAAGATTTGTTACCAGGAGACATTTATGTACATAAAAAAATGGATTACGGCTTTAGCAGTCACTACAGCCACCACGTTTGTTGCTTTTTCCGGTTCCGCTTTAGCGCAAAAAAGCCAATTTGTAAATGTGTTAACAGGGGGCCAAAGTGGGGTTTATTATCCACTTGGTGTGGCGCTATCTCAGCTTTATGCTCAGGAAATCCCTGGTGTCAAAGCAACTGCACAGGTGACCAAAGCCTCTGCAGAAAATATGAACTTGCTCCAAGCCGGAAGAGGCGAGCTCGCTTGGGCGCTGGCTGATTCGGTGTCAGATGCTTGGCAGGGCAATGCAGAGGCAGGTTTTACACAAAAACTAGATAAGCTCAGGGGCTTGTCGGGTACTTACAATAATTATATTCAAATCGTAGCAAATGCCGATACAGGTATCACTAAACTCGAAGACCTAAAAGGAAAACGCATCTCTGTTGGGGCTGCACGCTCAGGGACTGAGCTCAATGCCAGAGCCATTTTTAAGGCTGCAGGACTAAGTTACGATGATTTTTCTAAAGTCGAATACCTCCCTTTTGGTGAATCAGTCGAGCTGATGAAAAATCGTCAATTGGATGCAACGCTACAGTCTGCTGGTTTAGGGGTGTCCTCTATTCGGGATTTAGCCACCTCAGTCAAAATTGTCGTCGTTCCTGTTCCCAATGAGGTGGTAGAAAAAGTGGGCGATGCCGCCTATCAAACCGCGATTATTCCCGCCAATACCTACGCAGGACAAACCGAAGACTTGCCTACTGCAGCGATTCCCAACTTTTTGGTGACTCACTCAGGGGTATCCGACGAGCTCGCTTATCAAATGACTAAGGTGCTGTATGAACATTTAGATGTTTTACAGTCCTCACATAATGCCGCTAAAGCCATTCGCATCGAAAATGCAGTGAAAGGAATGCCTGTACCTATTCACCCTGGGGCAGAGCGCTATTACAAAGAAAAAGGCATCATTGAATAAAAGGGTTTACTTGTTGTAAGTCAGCGCAACGACTAGGCCATAAGCCATAGTCGTTGTTTTTTGTGTCGCTTAGGATGTAGAATTCATGACTCTTAATCAAGAAAATACCATACAAAAATTACCTCGCGCTATTTTTTTTGTAGCGGTGATGTTTTCCGTCTTTCAGATTTACACCGCAGCCTTTAGCCCCATGTCTAGCCAAGTGATTCGTGCTTTGCATGTGGGCTTTGTTTTACTCATGGTATTTACGTTATACCCACGTTTTTTTGGCTTTAAGCTTTCTTGGTTAGGATGGCTTTTAGGGCTGACGGGCTTTGTCTTCAGTTTTTATCATTGGGTCTATGAGTCGGATTTGACGGCTCGAGCCGGAGAGATGACTCAAACAGATATGGTGGTTGGAATTGTGCTTATCGCGTTGGTTTTCGAAGCAACACGACGCATGATGGGGATAGCACTACCTATTATTTGTTCGCTTTTTTTACTCTATGGCTTATTTGGCGAATACCTGCCAGGACCGCTGATGCATAGAGGCTATGGATTTGATCAAATAATTAGCACCTTAGGTTTTGGTACCGAGGGCATTTATGGCACGCCGACGTATGTGTCATCGACGTATATTTTTCTCTTTATTCTTTTTGGCTCTTTTCTAGAGCGAGCCGGCATGATTACCCTGTTTAGTGACTTTGCGATGGGCACGGTAGGTCATAGCCGAGGAGGTCCAGCCAAGGTCTCAGTCGTTAGTTCAGGGTTAATGGGAACCATTAATGGTTCCGGCGTTGCAAACGTCGTCACAACAGGCCAGTTTACGATTCCGCTCATGAAGCGTTTTGGTTACTCCGCTTCTTTTGCCGGAGGCGTAGAGGCGACATCTAGCATGGGCGGGCAAATTATGCCTCCTGTTATGGGGGCCGTTGCATTTATTATGGCTGAAACCATTAACGTGCCATATGTAGAGATCGTTAAAGCCGCGATTATTCCTGCTGTGTTGTATTTTTTTACTGTGTTCTGGACCGTTCACTTAGAGGCTGGACGTAAGGGTTTAGACGGTTTACCTAAATCAGAATGTCCGAACCCTTGGGCAGCAGTACGCGAGCGCTGGTATTTGTTAATCCCTCTGGTAGGTTTAGTTGCTTTACTGTTTTCTGGCTATACCCCTTTGTTTTCCGGTACGGTCGGGTTGGGCTTAACCGTGATTTTGATTTTCGGTGCAGCGACCATATCAGGGGCGACTAATAATACGATGCGTTATTTGTTCTGGGTCTTGCTAGGTATTGCTTGCACTGGCTTTCTGCAATTTGGGGTCATTAGTTTTTTTGTCATTATTGCAGTGCTCATCGCATTACTGTTGATGCGTAAACGCCCCGAGCCTGTATTAAAAGAGGCATTGACGTCTTTGGCGGATGGGGCAAGACACGCTTTACCTGTGGCGGTGGCTTGCGCGTTGGTGGGTGTGATTATTGGCATTATTAATTTAACTGGGGTTGCGGCTGAATTTGGTGGGCAGGTGATTGCGATAGGGCAAGACAATTTACTGTTCGCTTTGTTTTTGACGATGGTGACATGTTTAGTATTAGGTATGGGAATACCTACTATTCCTAATTACATTATTACTAGCTCTTTGGCCGCGCCTATCTTATTAAAGCTAGGTGTTCCGCTCATTGTGTCTCATATGTTTGTTTTTTATTTTGGGATTATGGCGGACTTAACCCCTCCTGTTGCTTTAGCAGCCTTTGCTGCTGCTCCTATTGCAAAGACATCGGGACTAAAGATTAGCTTTCAGGCTATTCGGGTTGCGATAGCCGGTTTTATTGTGCCGTATATGGCCGTGTACTCTCCTGCTTTAATGATGCAAAACTATTCTCACTTTGGTGAGGTTGCTTTTGTAGTTGTTAAGGCCATCGTTGCTATTGTTTTGTGGGGGGCCGGTGCTACGGGATTCTTGTTGTCTAGATTGAATTGGATTGAACGAGTCTATGTGGTCATAGCTGCGGCGATGCTGGTGTGGGCCAACCCGTTGTCTGATCAGATAGGTGCGCTATTAACCGTGTTGTTTTTGGTGTGGCACGGGATACGTACTAAACAAGCAAGGCGAGAGCGTTAGTATGAATCTAGTGGCTTTAGGGGTATGTTTACAGTTAGCGATGGCCCCTGAGGTTGCGCCTGTGTTTATTACTACGGAGAGCTTTACTTTGGCTTGGACCCACACCATAGAGCAAGTTCGCTGGGAGGAGGACTACCGGGTACTCAGCGATCAACAGCCAGCCGTATTGTATGCCGTCTCTGCGCGTATCAAAGGATCTGCTGCTG
>NZ_CANRIC010000069.1:0-7719 GCF_947630565.1 uncultured Paenalcaligenes sp. | reverse complement strand
GTTTTGGTCTTGCTGATTTTATCTGTCGCCATGCATATCTCATTAGTCGGTATTGGCTTGTGGATTTTTGGTGCCGAAGGCTATCGTACTCAACCATTTACCAATGCCAGCTTTATGTTGGGCGAGGTCATGATTAGTGCCCAAAGCCTATTAGTATTGGCAGTGGCTATTATTTTGATTGCTGGCCTGTATGTATTTTTTGGTCACACCATGTATGGCAAAGCCTTACGTGCGACGGCTTTTAACAGCGAAGGCGCCCAGTTAGTTGGTGTCCCAACTACGATGGCAGGCAGCTCCGCTTTCTTTCTGGCTTCGCTCATTGGAGCCTGTTCTGGTCTATTGATTGGCCCGATTACTACCTTGTATTACGACTCTGGATTTTTGATTAGCTTAAAAGGGTTTGTGGCCGCAATTATGGGTGGACTAACCAGTTATCCTTTAGCTGCTTTGGGTGCTTTTATGGTGGGCTTAATTGAAAGCTACGCGACTTTTTTTGCCTCACAGTACAAAGAGGTCATTGTGTTTACTCTGGTGCTGCCGTTCTTATTATGGCTGTCATTGACCACCAATCCATTGGATGAGGATCACTAATGAATCGTCGTATTGCTATGCCTGTGATTTTGGTCGTGCTATGTGCATTGATCGCACCCCAGGTGTTACCTGAGTATTATTTATCCTTACTGAATTATGTAGGCCTATACAGTATTGTGGGTCTAGGTATGGTGTTGCTAACTGGGGTAGGGGGGCTGACTTCGTTTGGACAAGCCGCTTTTGTAGGGATTGGCGCTTACGCCACGGCAGTACTAACAGCTAATATGGGCATGTCACCGTGGATGGGGCTGCTGGCTGGACTGGTTATTACAGGGCTGATTGCCACCTTACTAGGCTTACTGACCTTGCGCTTATCTGGCCACTATTTACCGATTGGTACGTTGGCTTGGGGGATTAGTCTGTACTACTTATTTGGTAATTTACCTAATTTAGGTGGTTTCAGTGGTATCAGTCATTTACCCGCTATCTCTATTTTTGGCTGGACGCTCACCTCTAGTCAGGACTTTGGTGTACTGATTTGGTTTATCGTGGGTGGCGTCATGTGGTTGCTCAGTAACCTGCTTGATAGTCGCGAGGGCCGTGCTATTCGTGCGTTGTTTGGTGGCTCTGTCATGGCCGAGGCCATGGGGGTTAACACCGGACGCTCCAAATTATTGATTTTTATTTATGCGGCTTTGCTTGCAGCTGTGTCTGGCTGGTTGTATGCGCATATGCAGCGTTTCGTAAACCCCAGTCCATTTTCGATCAATATGGGGATTGAATACCTATTTATGATCTTGTTGGGTGGGGCAAGTACCTTAGGCGGAGCCGTAGTAGGCGCGATCATGGTGACGGGCCTAAAAGAATGGCTACAAGACATTTTGCCGTTGATTTTTGGGCAAAATGGTAACTTTGAAGCTATTTTCTTCGGTGCGTTAATTATTTTATGTTTGCTCTATGCGCGTCAGGGCTTGTGGCCCGTTATCGTAAGTCGAGTTCGCTTTCTATACCCTCAAAACCGTGATGTATCTAAGCTCAAACAAGCTAAAGCATTACCGCAACGTGAGCCCTTGGCCGTAGGTCAGCCCTTATTAGTTGCCGAGGGCGTAACCAAACGATTTGGTGGTTTGGTGGCAAATAACAATATGAGCCTCAACATCAAAACGGGGCAAATTACGGCCTTGATCGGACCGAATGGGGCAGGTAAATCCACGCTATTTAACTTGCTAACCGGCTTGTTGCCTTTAACCAGTGGCCAGATTGAGTTTAGAGGCCAACGTATCGATGGTATGTCATCGCGTAAAATTGCCTCGCTAGGGGTAAGTCGCAGCTTTCAGCATGTGCGATTGATCCCTACTATGTCGGTTTTAGAAAACGTAGCCTTAGGCGCGCATATGCGCGGAGAGGCTGGGTATATTCGATCAGGCTTACATGCAGAGCGCACTGAGGAAAATGCCTTGTTGGCCGAGGCAGCTCGTCAGATTGAGCGGGTGGGCTTAGGCAAGCACATGCATGAATCAGCAGGTAGTTTGGCTTTAGGCCAGCAGCGTATTGTGGAGATTGCCCGAGCGCTTTGTGCTGATCCTTATTTATTATTGCTAGATGAGCCTGCCGCTGGGTTACGCCATTTAGAAAAACAAGCTTTGGCTGATTTATTGATGCGTTTGCGTGCCGAAGGCATGGCGGTATTGATGGTAGAGCACGATATGGATTTTTTAATGGGTTTGGCTGATTACGTAGTGGTTATGGAGTTTGGTCAAAAATTGGCCGAAGGTCTACCACAAGAAATTCAAGAGAATCCCAAAGTATTAGCTGCTTATTTGGGAGGCGAAGACGAATGAGTAAGCCCACCTTATTAGAAATTAAAGACGTGGATATTGCGTATGGCAAAGTCGAGGCCGTGCGTAAAGTGAATTTACGTATCCGTGAGGGCGAGATCGTCAGTGTGATCGGCCCGAATGGAGCGGGGAAAACCACCCTATTAAGTGCCATTATGGGGCAGCTGCCTTCTACTGGTGTTATTCAGTACGAGGGAGAAACCTTAGAATCACACCAAAGTGTGGCATACCGCGTGGGTAAAGGGTTGTGCTTAGTGCCAGAGAGCCGAGAGTTATTTAATCAGATGACGATTGAGGATAACTTACAGCTTGGGGCGTTTAGCCGCTATCGTCGTGGTGAACGCGATTACAAGCAGGCTCGCGAAGAGGTCTATGATCTATTTCCTCGCTTACGAGAGCGAGCGAAGCAGCAGGCAGGCACTTTATCGGGTGGTGAGCGTCAAATGCTGGCAATGGGCCGAGCATTAATGTCTAAGCCAAAATTACTCATGTTGGATGAGCCAAGCTTAGGTTTAGCGCCATTAATTATTAATGAGATTTTCCGGATTATTGTGGATTTACGCTCAAAGGGCGTATCCATTTTATTAGTAGAACAAAATGCGCGCGCTGCTTTACGTGCATCGGACTACGGTTATGTGATTGAGACGGGGGATGTAGTGCTTGAGGGGCCAGCCGCTGATTTAGCTGAGAACCCTAAAGTAATTGAGTCCTATTTAGGACGAAAATCAGGTACTGATACCCCTGCGTCTTAAACGTATTAAGACACGATAACTATTTATTTATTTGCTTCAACGAGGAGACTCTTATGAAAAAAACCGTTGCTTCTTTAGTCTGTGGTCTGTTGTTTAGCAGCGCCCCTGCACTGGCTGATATCAACGTGGGTATTACTATTTCCACCACAGGGCCAGCCGCTTCTTTGGGTATCTCAGAGCGTAATACGGTACAAATGCTGCCACAAGAAATTGGTGGCGAAAAAATCAATTACATCGTTTTAGATGATGCGACCGATACAACAGCTGCGGCACGTAATGCGCGCAAATTCGTTAGCGAAAACAAAGTAGATGTCATTATTGGTTCTACGGCAGTGCCTCCTTCTGCAGCAGTAGCGCCTATTGCTGTTGAATTCAAAACACCACAAATTACCTTAGCACCATTTGCGGCTAAAGGCGATGAGTTCCATTGGGTTTTTACCGTACCGCAAACAAATAGTTTGATGGCAGGTGCACTGGTAGAGCACATGCAAAAAAATGATGTCAAAAAACTCGGCTACATCGGTTTTGCTGACGTTTGGGGTGATGATTGGAAAAATGCCCTGACAGAACTAGGCAAAGAAGCAGGCATTACCTTAACCAGCGATGAGCGTTTTAGCCGCACAGATGCATCTGTAGGTGGACAAATTCTTAAAGTCATCAGCTCTAAACCTGATGCGGTATTGATTGGTGCTACAGGTACTCCAGCCGCATTGCCACATACTGAGTTACGTCGTATGGGCTTTAAAGGCTTGATCTACCACACACACGGTGTTGCTAACCAAGCCTTTTTGCGTATTGGCGATCAGGCTTTGAACGGCGCTATTTTACCGGTTGGTCCTATTGTGATTTGGGACAAACTACCCGAGAGCCATCCCTCTAAGGCTGTAGCGGCTGAATACGCTCAAGCGTATGAAAAAGAGTTTGGCGAAGGCAGCCTATCTCCGTTTGGTGCTTACCTATTTGATGCTGGTCAAATTTTGAAAGCCGCCATTCCTGTGGCACTAGAAAAAGCCAAACCGGGCTCCGAGGAGTTCCGTGTAGCTCTACGTGATGCGCTAGAAAATGTTAAAGAGGTTGTAGGTACGCATGGGGTATTTAACCTATCTGCTACCGACCACTTTGGTCACGATGAGCGTGCTCGTTCTTTGGTTGAGATCCAGAATAAAGACTGGGTATTGATCGAAGACTAAAGCAGTAAAGACAGTGATGATAAAAGCACCATTTGGTGCTTTTATCATACGGTAATTTCCAATATAAACAAGGGTGGTTATCCAAGGACGATGTGCAGCAGCATCAAACCAGCACTAAGACCTTAATTATCCACTAAACCAAACGCCTGCTAGATTTTATTGATTTAGCAGGCGTTTTACTTGACGTTGTTGAAGACAGGCTTGTTGCAGCTCTCCCCAGGTTTGATAGCCCTGAGATTGTGCTTGATGCAGCAAAATCAGAACCAGTTCTGCAGTAGCTAGCGCATCGGCGGTGGCGTTATGGCGTGCCAATATAGGCAGATGAAAGGCCTGGAGCCAATGATCTAAACCTGCCTGAGGCTGATCCATATCGGGAAACAAAAGTGGTGCGAGATACGCGACATCAATGGGCTGTGGGTCCACAATTAAACCTAGATGTTGTAGCGCGGCATTTTTCAGCATGCGTCGATCAAATTCGGCATGAAAAGCCAACCAGATATGGTCTTTGCTATAGCTGAAAAAATCCAATAATGCCTGACGGGGTGCACAGCCCTGAGCCAAGTCTTTTTGCGTTAACCCATGGATGAGCTGGCTTTCACCGGCTAAATCAACGGCGATATCTAATACCTGATAAAAACTATTTTTTAGAGCAATACCATCTGGATGAACCTTAACGGCGCCAATAGATAAAACGGTATCTGTACGGGTATTTAAGCCTGTGGTTTCTAGGTCGAAAACCATAGCGGGTGTACTAAGAGGCTGATCGCTGGGGCTTAGAGGCGCAGCATCGATTAACCGTTGCTGTGCCTCTTGATCAGGGTGATGTCCTGTATGGTGCGACCGTTTTGCCAGATAGTAGTTTTTTAGTCGTTGCCACCCATTCCAACGCATAATTACAACCTATATCGATAATTGACCAAGGCTTGAATATAACGCACTTGGCGCATAGCCTCGCGGAGCATGCGGCGATGTAACTGATTGAGTTGATCCAATTGCAGAATATTAGAGAGCTCTTCTTGGTTGTTTTTGTCTTGGCGCTGATGTAATTGTAGGCGTAGTAATTGTAAATAACGGTAGGAGTCACTCCATAGTTCAGCATCTTTGTTGCTAATGACCCCTTTAGCAGCCAGTTGTTCTAGCCGATCTTGGGTGGAGGCATGAGGGATCTTTGAGGATAAGGCTAAGACACGAGCTGCATCTACAAATGGCCCTAGACCATGACGTTTTAGATCTAGTCTAGCCCCACTGGAAGAACCGACTGTTTTAGCGATCCAGCGACGTAATTGGCTAGGTGGTGGTGGGTAATTTAATGCTGCCTTTGCTAACTGGCGTAAAAAACGATTACGTTGCTGAACCTGATTCAATAATTGGCGGTGTAGTTTTTTGAAGCCTAAATCTTCTCCCCAAACCATACGCAGATCAAAAAACACCGATGCTTGTAAGAGGTGTTTAGGGTCTGGGTTTGCCATGATGTCCTCAAAACGGGCATGCCATTCTTCCATGGATAAGCAGAGCTTTGGATTACCTGCCATGATGTTGCCTTTACAGAGGCTAAGGCCACATTGATCTAGAGCTAGATTAATGGCTTTGGCTATAGGCAAGAGTTGTTGACGATATTGCTCAGCTTGTTCTGGATTATCCGCCAAAAACAAAATCCCGTTGTCTTGATCTGTCACTAAGGCTTGTTCACCCCTTGCCTCGCTACCAAAGACCAGCCAGTTGAAGGGGATACCTGGGTCACCGTGTTTGCGTAGCACGAGTTCAATAACCCTAGAGGTGGTGTGATCATTGAGCTGAGTAATGACCTGAGTGATTTGGTTTGCATCTGCTCCATGAGCCAACATGCTATCTACCAGGCGATGAATATCGGTGCGTAGTTGCTGTAAGGCATGAATGGACTTGGCTTGTCGTAGCGCTCGGGCTAAATGGACTAAATCGACACGTTGTAATGAAAACAAGTCGCGTTCTGACACCACCCCTACCAATTTATCATTATCAATTAAACAGACATGACCAATATGGTGCTGAGCCATCAGCAGTGCGGCATCAAAGGCACTGGCTTCAGGCGTTAATGTTAGCGGCTCGGTAACCATGAGCTCCCCAACCGGAACATATAAATTCTGCGGGTCTTCGGCTAATACACGTCGTAAATCGCGCAAAGTAAAAATACCAATCGGAGCCTGTTCTTGATCGACAATGACCATGCTGCCAATTTGGTGCTGCTGCATGATCTGTAAAACCTGTTGCAAGGGTTGGTCGGCTAAACAACTGATGGGTTTACGTACAATCAGGCTGGCTAATGAGTCATGGATCGAATAGTCTGCCCCTAAGTGGGCAGATGCCCTTGCTTGGACTTGTTGTTGTAGCTCATCAAATAAACTGCTGATGCCACCGATGGCAAAAGACCGCAACGGTTCAGAGGCCCGCAGCAGCTTAATAAAATCAGTGGCGCTAACAACCAAACAAAAACAGTCTTCGTGTGCCGTATAGGTGGTACGTGTAGAACGCTGGCTTAGAATGGCAGCAATAGGGAAGCTATCTCCTACCGTCAGTAAAAAACGCTCTGTATTATCAGGGTATTTGGGATTAGGGCGTTTACCTTGGACTAAACCCTGCTTGATTAAAAACCAATATTGCTCTGCCTCATCATTCGGGCCTGTGATTTGTGTGCCTTTGGCATAAAAACGCAACCAAGCCTGCTCGATCATCATTAACAAATGCCCCATCTCCATTTGATTAAATGGTGGGTGTTGCTGTAGAAAATGCAGAATGGCTTGGCTATTTTGTTGAATAGCGGCCTGAGCGGTTGGGCTGGGTGCGTTTAAGGTAGACATGATTAGCTAAAGGCTCCTTGTAGTTAGTGTACGTCTTTAGTCAAAAAAAGCGGTCAATGATTACATAAGCCCACCATGCACCTGTGGTGAGTAAGCATAGGAGCACGGCGGCACTACCAATATCTTTGGCTCGACCCAAGAGTGGATGGTGTTCAAGGCTGATTGCATCTGCCAGCGCTTCAATGGCGCTGTTGATGAGTTCCACGATCAATACAAGTAAGACGGTAAAACACAGTAGGAAAATCTCTACGGCGTTACGCCCTAACCAAAATGCAGAGGGGAATAAGATCAGAGCTAAAGCGCATTCTTGTCTAAAAGCGGCTTCGTGTCGCAGGGCGGCACGTAGTCCTTTTAAGGAATAGCCGAAAGCATTCACGACCCGTTTTATACCGCCACGGCTTTTAAATGTAGAAAGGGAGGATCTATCCATTAAACTATCTCTATCGTTGAATAAAAGGAATCGGAATGCGAGACGTCATACGTTTATTGATTGTAGAAGACAATGCTGATTTAAGCGCTAACTTGGCAGAGTTCTTTGAAAGTGATGAGTATGTTCTCGACTTTGCACAGGACG
>NZ_CANRIC010000068.1:0-7837 GCF_947630565.1 uncultured Paenalcaligenes sp. | reverse complement strand
GCGGCTTGCCAAGAATTTGTCGATCGCATCAATTATGGCGATTTCAATTTATTCATCAATCCAAAAACAGCAAATAAAATCACATATCCGTTTGATTACAAAGCTATTTACCACAAAAAAAAGCAACTATCACTGGGTTCGTTAGTTACAATTAAACGTAGGGTTTACGATTGAGATAATCACTACTTCATTTCGATAAATGATCAGCATTGTATACATTAGTAACGATTCCCTCCTCAACACAAATTTGCTATGCTCAATCATTGACCTCAGGAGCGATGATTGTGCAACAAAACCAAACAGATAAACTACGGGCACGCTTACATAACCATGCTGAATCAGTAGGCAACCTTTTAGTAGAGGCTTTTCACTACTTAGCCCTGTTTGCTATAGGTGGTATGACCGTGTGGGCTGGCACTATGACGGCTTTAGATATCATCGCTAAAGGCACCGCTTCGGTCGATGACATTTTGCTGTTATTTATTTACTTAGAATTAGGAGCAATGGTTGGTATCTACTTTAAAACTAACCATATGCCCGTTCGGTTCTTAATCTATGTAGCTATCACTGCCCTTACGCGCCTGATGATTTCTGACATTTCTCATCATAATGACCCCAATATGGGGGTAGTCTATATCTCTGGGGCGATACTATTATTAGCAATTGCTGTGTTAGTCGTTCGCTATGCCTCCTCCCGCTACCCTTCCACTGAAAGCAATAACCAAGCTCAAAAAATCAATGATGAAAGTCATGAAGGCATCGAGCCCTAAATGGCTGATTAACAGCGTACAAGGTATGCCATTCATTTTTTGACAAATTTTTTCTCATCAGCTATAACAAATGCGCAGGCGGAAACCGTGGCTCTGCTGGGATGAACTATCCCTTTTTTCTTCTATGATCAACCGGGACGGGCCGGCTCTTTTCTACTTCTGGGCTCTAGGGAGTTTCCGTTGATAACACTCAGTCCACTTAAACGCCGTCTTGTCTATGTCACAGTTTTTGAAATTTTTGCCATTCTGTTCTCTACCCTCATACTCATGGGGCTAAGCGGCAGCGATGCACAAGACTCACTGCCTGTGGCCATTATTGTTTCTGTTACTGCCGTAATCTGGAACTATGTCTACAACACCTTATTTGAATCCTGGGAACGACGCCATCAAATTATGGATCGCACTCTGCGGATACGTTGCTTTCATGCGATAGGATTTGAAGGTGGGCTATTGGTGTTTTGCTTACCTATTTATATGCTCTGGTATGGAGTCGGCCTCTGGACCGCTTTTGTGATGGAAGCCGCCCTCCTTCTTTTCTTTTTAGTCTATACCTTTGTATTCACCCTTATTTTTGATAAGATTTTTACCCTGCATCATCAAAACCCCTATGCAGATGCTTAAGCGCTAATACAACTAAAAAGGCTGAATTTTGTCTAAGACAAAATCCAGCCTTTTTTTGAACTGCACTAATCGCTTAGTCACCAAAACGAGTTTCTAAGTATTGAATAATTGCTTTTGACTCATAGAGCCAACGCTCCGAACCATCACTTTCCTTAATTCGTAAACAAGGCACCTGGCGCTTCCCCCCTTTTTGAGTAAGCTCTAGCTCTGCCGCTGGACTTTTATTTACGTCATGTAATGCCACTGGTACGTTCAAGGTATGAAGGACTCGACGCACCTTTATACAAAAGGGACACGCATGAAACTGATAAAGAGAGAGAGAAGCTGCAGCGGCGTCTACCTGTGCCTGATCCTCTGGACTACGCTGTTTTTTAGCAGGACGTGTTAGGCAATCCACCCCTGCAATCAGTGAACCCAAACCATTTCTAAATGCTTTTAAAATCATAACCTGCTCGTTTAAGAGTTAAATGTAAACAATTCGTTGTTATTTTACGTTGTCTACCTACCTTGTCGCAAATAGAGGGCACTGCGACACCTGCCTTCTCGATATAATCATACTTCACGTTCGGCTTATGTATAAAGGGCGCTTATGTCTACACGCACAAGGCTGTATTTCCGCAGCTTCATTCTATTGCTTAGCATCGTCTCGATCGCTTTCATATGGATATTACTCCCCTTTTATGGAGCTATTTTCTGGGGCGTTATTCTTGCTATTATCTTTGCTCCTGTACAACGTAAACTCTTACACAAAACCAAAGGTCGCAAAACACTGTCTGCGCTCTTAAATCTGGCTTTTATCTTATTGATTGTTATTATTCCGGTGATACTACTTAGCGGAGCAATCATTCAGGAGATCATGTCTTTATATAAGCGCATGGATAGTGGTGATATCAACGTAGCAGCCTATCTAGAGCAAATTATTGCCTCGTTACCTCCTAGCATCACAGAAAGTTTACATCGCTTTGGTATTGCTAATTTAGATGATATAGGGGCTAAGTTCTCTGCATTTGCCATGAGTGCAGGTCAGTTTTTGACCAAACAAGCCGTCAGCATCGGCTCCAACACCTTTCAATTCATTGTTGGTTTAGGGGTGATGCTGTATTTACTCTTTTTCCTACTCAAGGACGGATCTGATTTAGCTCGCCATTGCAGCACCTTAGTTCCTTTAAGCGAGGATCAAAAGTCTCACCTATTTAGAAAATTCACCACTGTGGTGCGCGCTACGGTTAAAGGCAACATTGCTGTTGCTGCCACCCAAGGTGCCCTAGGTGGCATCATGTTTTGGATTTTAGATGTGGATGGTGCTTTATTCTGGGGGGTATTGATGGGAGTGCTCTCTTTACTGCCCGCAGTAGGAGCCTCATTAATCTGGGCTCCTGTTGCTATCTACTTTTTTAGTACGGGCGCTGTCACCCAAGGTATTATCCTAACCGCTTTTGGTCTTTTGGTTATCGGTCTAGCTGATAATGTATTGCGCCCCCTACTCGTGGGTAAAGACACAAAGATACCTGACTATGTCATTCTGATATCTACTCTAGGTGGCTTGTCTTTATTTGGTCTAAACGGTTTTGTTATCGGCCCTCTTATTGCGGCTATGTTTATGGCCTGTTGGGATTTATTCCCCTCTGCTATTCAACGCCAAGATGACCTACAAGACGCAAACCTACTTGAGGTGCATGCTGGCCCTATAGATACAATAGAGCCCCCATCGAACAACACCGAAACCCTAAAAACCTAATCGTATTATTTGTGTAGAAAAAGGACTTGATCACCTTGTGACAAGTCCTTTTTTATAAAGCAATACATCACGATTAGATGGCTTTGACAGAGAAAAGCAGTAACCCATTAATCGCAAAAGAAATTGCCCACAATAAACTACGCAACGACGCCTTATCTTTAATATAAGCAACAATATAAGCCAGTCTAAACACTAACCATGCCACACCATACCAGTGAATTAATTCGGGCTCTACCCGACTAAAGTGAGCATATAAAAGGGCAGCATAAAATAAAGGCAATGCCTCAAACGTATTCGTTTGTGCAGCATTAGCTCGCCCACGCCAGCCAGATTGCTTTGCTAACCAGCCTCTAGGTTCATGATTCGTAAACCCATCCCCACCGAACTTAGCACTTACCGCCGCCACAAAAGGCAAAAGTGCAGCTAAAAATATAAGTAATGCTACCGACATAACAACCCCTTTTACGTTGATTTATCTACGTTTTTAATGCAAATTAACAAAAAACCTTTGTCATTGAAATAGTTCGTTATAGTTCTTTTTCAAAGGCTAAGTACAATAGCGCACCTTCTTCTTTTACTTCTTATTGGAAGTGCCTACATATGAAACTCTCTACACTTGTTGCTGCCATCCTTGGCGCCGTTATTGCTAGTGGTGGTACCGCTTATTACTATCAACAAAAAACACCTGAGCAAACCCCTGTTACTCACTCTCAGCTACAATTTGAACAAAAAGCACTGGGTGAAATTAATACAACGAGTCTTCTAAATTTAACAGATGGTGTACGCAGTATCCCATATAAATTCACAGCTAAAGATGAGCAGTTTGTAAAAGTCGCTGTCTCTGGTGCACTACGAGCCCAAATCAGTGTTCTACAGAATGGCCAACTGATTGCCCACACAAACTACTGCGAAGAGTGTAATTCTACAACGCGCCCTCTACCCACCACCTTAGCTTTTAAAACAACCAAAGATCAAGAATATCAAATTATTGTGAGTGGTAACGACACCCGCTCTTATGGACCATTCAGTGTAGAGGTCGCACCTCTTAAAACGTCCGTTGATGAAATCGTCAAAGCAGATTCGGTCTTACAAGAATGGGCAATGGGTGGGGAACATCAAAGCTATGAACTCGAAATTGACGAGGAAGCCCTCTACACCATTGATATGCGTGCAGATCAAAGTCGGTTAGATCCCTATTTAGTCTTAAATGATGCCCAAGGCCGTCGCTTAATTGCCGATGATGATGGTGGTGAAAATCTCAATGCTCGCCTTCAAACTTATCTAAAACCAGGTAAATATTCAATACAGGCCAGCTCGGCCATTGGGTCGGAATACTTTCAAGGCCCATTTATATTAGAAATAAAAAAACAAGCATTACCGGAAAACCTAACCTTAGAATCAGGGGCTGTTTTGGCATTAGATGGTGAGTCCAAATCGGGCTTGTATCTCAATGAGCCACAGCAATTTAGCTTTGAACTCAGTCAGCCCACTCAGGTTTCATTGTTTTCAGAAACCTCCGGTTTTTATGCTGACATTACGCTTGATGGCGTGACAGCCAAACAACAAGATAGTAACACCTACACACTCAGCTCCATTTTACAACCTGGCACACATACCATTTCGATTAATAGTGATGAGCAAAGTGGCGTATATACACTGAATTTAACAGCCCAAGCCGCGCCAAGACTAGCTACTGGTTACGCCTTAAAAATCGGCGAAGCAGTCAACACAATTATGCCTAGTAAAGTGAGCTCCACTGTTTATACCCTTTCGATTCAAGACCCAGGTTCTTATGTCATTGATATGGAGTCCGATGCATTTGATACGTACTTATTATTACGTCAAAATGGCATCACTTTAATGGAAAATGATGATAATGACTTCAATACCAACTCAAGAATTGAGTTACACCTAGAATCAGGTAATTACGAAGTCCATGCCACCTCTTTTGGTTCTGTCAGCCCTAATGCCAATTACTCGCTATTAGTTTCCCCCGCACCATAAAATTAAACAGGTAGGGGCCCACTACCTGTTTAATTTTAAATTTATTCTTATAAACTACGGACTATTTCTATATTCAAATCAGATAATGTTTGAGTAATAGTGTGTGTTTGCTCGCTAGAGCGCGAATGAATAACTAAAGACCAATGTCCCTCATGTACAGCAGTATCAACCTCTTGTATCACGGCTTCCTGATCGGGGCGCATAGTGACAAGCCCGCCCCACATCAAACCTGCTGCTGTACTGAAAAAAAGAATAGGAATTAAACTACGCCCTGGGGTAGAGCTAATGAGCTCTACCCCAGCTAAATACAGCCCACCCCAAATTAACCAACCCAGAACAAATCCAGCTAAACCTAAACGTACATGAGCTTTAACTGCGGTACGTTGTATCCCTTGTTCCTCTGGTTCTAATTTACGATCATAATGCGTTTCATGAGGGGCAATAATCTCGTACTGATTAGGATCTATCCCTTTTTCGCCTAATACCTGCGCACAACGCTCAGCCGCCTGCCTATTCTGAAAAACGGCAACGATTTTGGTATTAGACTCTTCACCTGATAGTATATTTGTACCCATTCTATTCCCCTTTACTTATTAAGAAGATGTCTATTTACTTTAACGCAGTAAAGATAGGCCACCTAAAGTTAAGTGCAAGGATTCATTACTAAAAGGATATCCTATGTCAACCAGCCCCCAAGCCGTTCTACACTTTTGGTTCCATGCATCCACCCCGGAACAGTGGTTTACCAAAGATCCACATTATGATCATCGTATCCGAGATCAGTTCTCTAGAAATATCTGGCGTGATACGCCTCAGGCCCTTAGCCCTGTCCAAAAACAATTTATGCTCATGCCGTTTATGCCTTCTGAGTCTAAAGCTATCCATGCCGAAGCCATTCAGCTTTTCAAGAAATATACTCATGAAAACAGCTACCATTATGAGCAGCTCCATAAAAACATTATTGATCGATTCGGTCGCTACCCTCATCGTAACGGCATCCTAAACAGGCCCTCCACACCAGAAGAAATTCTCTTTTTAAAAGAACCTAACTCCAGTTTTTAGCATAAGCTTCACACTTTTTGATCTGATATAAGCCACCTTTTTTATATAAAATAAATTCATATTAAACATATACATTCATTTGAATATAAAAATAGGACTGTCTATCATGTCAACTCGTCGCCGCTTTATTCAACAGGTAGCTGCTCTGGCTACCCTCTCTACTGCCCTGCCTCAAATTGCCCGAGCTCAAACGGCACCTGCAGCATCCAATACGCCCCGTAACTATGTATTAGCACATGGTTCATGGCATGGTGGTTGGTGCTGGAAAGAGGTTGCTCAGGCATTACGAGCAAAAGGTCACCGTGTCTTTACACCTAGCTATACGGGAATGGGCGATCGCGCGCATTTAATAAATAAAGACATTACGATAGACACCTTCATCGAAGACCTCATTCAAGTCATTCAGACCGAAGAGCTAGAAGATGTCATTTTAGTAGGACACAGTTTTGGAGGGATTCCAATTACAGGCGTTGCTGATCGCATCCCTGAAAAAATTGGACATCTTGTCTATTTTGATGCCATTGTTCTAGAGAATGGGCAATCCGCGTTCTCTAACTATCCCAAAGCCGATGCTGATGCCCGTATTGCAGCTGCCTCTAAGGCTACGAATGGTTTAGCGGTTCCTGTCCCCAACCCCTTACCAGAAGCCTGGGGCATTCCATCCAACACCGCTGAGCATGAGTGGGTAGTACGCCGTCTTAGCCCACACCCCTTAGCAAGCTACACCACAGAACTAAAACTAAAACATCCCATTGGAAATAATCGTCCTAAAACATACATTAACTGTACTGAGCCCCTATTGGGCGTACTTGCGGACTCTAAAGCATTAGTTAAGTCCCAAAAAAACTGGGGCTGGATTGATTTAGCGGCGCCGCATGAGGCGCATATCACGCACCCCACTGAGCTGAGTCAAATTTTATTAGATCTCGCCTAAATCCCTAATGATCTAACTCAATAAATAGATTGACTAAAAAATTGGCCCCACACGTATTTCCCATGTGAGGCCAATTACTTCACAATCTTCTAAGAACTCAAACTCTACAACCACTTCATGCGTTTAAATCGGTAATACAAGCTGCCACAAACCGCACCCATTGCACCTAGCACCATCGGATAACCATAGTCCCAGCTTAGCTCAGGCATGTGCTCAAAGTTCATACCGTAAATACCAGCAAAAGCAGTTGGTATTGCAATAATTGCTGCCCACGCAGCTAATTTACGCGTAATGTCATTTTGCTGTAATTGAATAATCATCATGCCCCCTTCGAAAGCAAAGGCAAGCGTATCTCGTAGAGCACTAATTAACTCGGCTTGACGTGCAATACGATCAGCCACTTCAGCAAAATAAGCCCGACTATCATCCCCAATATAACTTACGTTTTGTCGAGTGAAGCGACGGGATAACTCAGATAAAGGACTAATACTGCTTTGAATTCGTAGCAAAGAACGACGCAAGTAATACACTTGTTCAATATCCTTTTTTTGCGACCTGCCTACAAAAAAATGCGTTTCTGCTTTTTCTACACGATTCTCAAACTGCAATAAACTTTGCGTGTAATCATCCGTATTGAAGCTCACCCAGCTAAAGCAAGGTGATTCTTGTTGTCATCGGTTTAGGCGCCGTGATATTCAATCACGCCCG
>NZ_CANRIC010000067.1:0-7841 GCF_947630565.1 uncultured Paenalcaligenes sp. | reverse complement strand
CCCATCAAGCGTAAGCCGCGCTGCGGCTCCCCAAAGAAACCAAGCTCTACTCCACGGTTACGTTGCTCGCCATCAAATCAGCCCGCTTTGACTGACCATTAACTGCGCTTTTCCCATCTCTGTACATGCCATTAAATCGAATACCAAACTGAAATAGCCCAGAGGTCAATCCTAGCCAGAGCGCAACGTGATTAGGTGTGGTTGTTGAGGAATTAGAACTAGAGGTATGCACAAGGCGAGAACGATGACAACGCGGGCTCATGATAAGGGCCTTTTGGTTAGAGGTTGAGCACAGTGAGTTAATGGGAGGCTCAACGAAAGCCTCCCCACTAAAAAGAAGAGCTAGTAATTTTTTTCATCATCGTAAACTAATCATTTGTAAACGACAATCATTATCATTTACAAATAAAGAATATGAGTCAAATGGGATAAACCACCAATTGCATAAACAACGCATCCCTCCTACCCTCTTAATAGATCCGCACAACACCTCATCGTGCTACATTAAAATTGATTTTTATTAAAAAAGGTAAGTACCTAATGAGTGCCTATTACCAATTCATAGACAAACACACCAATGAGGACGGTACTGTCACTGCGCAATACCGCTCTACTATTCATGCCCAAGGCGCATGGAACCCACACGAACAACACATGGCACCTGCCAGTGGCATCATTTCCGCTGAATTAGAACAATTTCAACCACGCCCAGACATGCGCATAGGTCGGATTAGTTTTGATATTTTTGGTCTTATTGCTGCAGGTGAATTCTCTATCACTACACGCGTCATTCGTCCCGGAAAAACCATTGAACTTATTGAATCCGAAATGCAAGCGAATGGGAAAACCTGTATTGTGGCTCGTGCATGGCGTATGTGTACCCAAGACAGCACCGAAATCGCAGGCTTAGAGGATCAGCCCATCCACCACCCTGACACCCTGCCTCTCTGGGAGGGTATGTTACGTTGGCCAGGGGGTTATATCCAAAGCATAGAAACCAAGGCAGAAGCAAACCATCGCGCTGGTAAAGGGATTGTTTGGTTAAACAACCCAAAAGACATGATAGAAAATCAACCCACCAGTGACTTTGTACACCTGATGGGTATGGTAGATACTGCCAATGGCACTGTACCCCGTCAAGAAAGTGAGTTCACATGGGGCTTTCCTAATTTAGATCTGCAAATTCACATGCATCGACAGCCTGCGGGCAGCTGGCTAGGATTAGAAACAGTACAACAATATGGCCAAGACGGTATAGGACTAACCAGCTCTATATTGCACGATATCTATGGTCCCTTTGGTCGCGCTGAGCAAATTCTAACTCTACGAAAAGTCAGCTAAAAACGTCATAAAGATCATACATAACGCCGCAGCATTGTGTATTTCTGCGGCGTTATGAATAACTTTTATTCAACGCATGAATTTCTTTTTGGCGCTGCTCCATTTCTTTACGTAGTTTTCGACGCATCTCTGCAGCAGCAAATCGACGTTTTTCATCAGCCGTGCTGGGGGTTAATGGTGGGACTTTTACCGATTTGTACTCATCATCCACCGCTACCATCGTAAAAAAGCAGCTATTTACATGACGCACAACACGACTACGAATGTCTTCTGCAACCACCTTAATACCTATTTCCATTGAGGATGAGCCTGTGTAATTAACACTCGCTAAAAACGTTACTAATTCGCCAACATGAATAGGTTGTTTAAACGTAACCTGATCTACACTTAAGGTAACGACGTAACGATTGGCATAGCGACTTGCGCAGGCATAGGCAACCTGATCCAATAACTTCAAAATGTTGCCACCATGCACATTACCTGAAAAATTAGCGGTGTCAGGTGTCATCAAAATGGTCATCGTCAATTGATGGTAAGGTAAATCCATGAGTTTCTCTTTATCCTGTAATGGTTATGAATAGCGCATATAGATGGTAATTTGAACTTATTACATAGTATAACGGGTTCAACAACTTAACTAACCTCACAGGCTCTTTACATGCGTATCAATACCGAGCAGTTTCCCCTTGTATGGATTTCCTCTGAACCCTCTGATAACTGGGAAGACGAACTCAATCAACTATTGCAACAAGATCAACGATTTGTACTCCTTACCCGAGAAATTCCTACCCAAGAATCGGGGGATGAAAACTCAAATAAAAGTCGCCTATCTGACTGGCTGAAAAATAATAAAGAAGCCATGCAGCAGGTATGTGCGGGCAGTGTCATCATCGTGAATAATCAGCTTATTGCCATGGCAATAGGCTTTGCACTAGCACCTCTTAGTAAAACCTTTGGGTATCCTATGCAAGCAATTACTGAAGATAACCTAGACGCAACAATAGAAACACTTTTGAACTCTTAACCCGAGGCCACAACGAACAAGAGCCCGACTCGAAAGGAGCGGGCTCTTGTATGCAAAGCTAGGCCTATAAGGCGCTTACGTCACTGATTAGTCGTTACGCTCTGTTACCAAAACCAAATGGTAGCCAAACTGAGTTTTAACTGGGCCCTGTACCACCCCAACAGGAGCACTAAAAACCACTTCATCAAACTCGGCAACCATTTGGCCGCGACCGAACTGACCTAGCTCCCCACCTTGACGGGATGATGGGCAGCTGGAGTTAGCCTGTGCTAATTGCGCAAAATCAGCGCCGCTTTCGATTTCAGCTTTTAGCGCTTGGGCTTTTTCTTCGCTGTTAACTAGGATATGACTTGCTGAAGCTTGTACCATGAAATACTCCTTAATAAATGTTCTTGAAAGGTTAACGTAAATTAGCCAAAAATGCAGGTATTGCCACACGTTAATTAGCTAAATACCGTTATCCGTTTTGAACTTTACGAGTCAACCTTGTCATCAATCGGTCTAAAGCATTCGCAAATTCACGCCTATCTGTCTGATTAAAGGCAGGTGGCCCACCCGTATCAATTCCCGCCCCACGCAATTCTTCTAGCATATCTCGAGTCGACAAACGCTCTCGAATATTATCCGTGGTAAAGCTTTCACCTCTGGGGCTTAATACAAAAACCTGTAAATCAACCAATTGCGCTGCTAACGGAATATCACCGGTAATGACTAAATCACCCGCCGTCACATGCTGCACGATATAGTCATCGGCCACATCAAAACCACGCGGCACTTGCACTGCTTTAATCAATAATGAAGGGGGTGTACGTAACATCTGATTAGCCACCAAAGTCAGCGGTGACTGCCAACGTTGAGCCGCCCTAAATAAGATGTCTTTCACCACAACCGGACACGCATCCGCATCAACCCATATATGCATTCTATTCCTTCGTTTTTTGCTGTTTACAACACACGCTGTCATTGTGGGGTATAAAGCGCTCTATTTTTAGGAAAATAAATTTTCATGTAGTCAAAACCCTACGGCACCTCCCCCATACAATTTACAGATTTATGACAATCAAACTGCGGAAACCTAGGGTTTATGCGGATCAAACACTTCATTAGTTAATTTCAAGTTAGCTTGAAAAACGATCGTTATTATTTCACCACCAAAGAGAATATTATTCATGTATTGATTTCCTAAGCCATGTAGAGACATGGCTGTATTTATTTAGAGGTATGACATGTCTTTGTTCCGATCACTCCCCCCTTTCCGTGCTGATGTCGTTGGGAGTTATTTGCGTCCTATGACTCTAAAACAAGCACGTCATGATTTCGAAAAGGGCCAGTTATCTGCCGAGGATTTGCGTAAAGAAGAAAATAACGCGATTCGTGCCAGTGTAGAACATCAGTGCAATTGCGGCTTGGACGTTGTCACTGATGGCGAATTCCGCCGTACTTGGTGGCATTTTGACTTTTTCGATGGTCTTGAAGGCGTAGAACGCTACGATACGAATGCCGGTATTCAATTCTCAGGTGTACAAACTAAATCACACAATGTACGAGTGACCGGTAAGGTCAAGTTTGGCAATCACCCAATGCTAGAGGACTTTACTTTTCTGCAGTCCCTCGCATCAGGCGCTGTCCCTAAAATGACGATTCCTAGCCCAAGCGTCTTGCATTTTCGCGGTGGTCGCGATGTGGTCAGCCCTGACGTGTACCCTCATTTAAATGAATTTTTTGATGACTTAGTTCAGGTTTACCGTGATGCCATTGCTGCTTTTTATGCCGCAGGCTGTCGTTATTTGCAACTTGATGACACAGTATGGGCCTATTTATGTTCAGACGAGCAAAAGCAACTGGTTCGTGAGCGTGGGGATGACCCTGATGAACTAGCTAAAATCTATGCCGATGTACTAAATCGAGCACTAGAAGGTAAGCCAGAAGACTTGGTGATTGGGCTACACGTCTGCCGTGGAAACTTCCGTTCCACCTGGATTTCCTCTGGCGGATACGAGCCAGTAGCGGAATTGCTATTTGGTTCCGTGAATGTAGATGCCTTCTTCTTAGAGTACGACAACGACCGCTCTGGCGATTTTCGTCCGCTCCGTTTTATAAAACCGGGGCACCAACAAGTGGTATTAGGCTTAGTAACCACCAAAACCGGTGAGCTAGAGGAAAAAGCCTTGATCAAAGCACGTTTGCAAGAGGCCGCTCAATACGTACCCTTAGATCAAATCTGTTTAAGCCCGCAGTGCGGTTTTTCCTCCACCGAAGAGGGCAACAACATTAGTGAGGCTGAGCAAGAAGCCAAACTGCGTTTAGTTGTTGATGTAGCCCGCGAAGTATGGGGCGACTCTCAGGCCTAAGCCCCGTCGTGTGACCAACCATGAACTCAACCATTAGCTCTGATCTAACGCTGCGCCAACGTTTGGATGCAGCCTCTATGGGTAGCCTGCAATGGCGAGCCATCGCCTTATGCTTTTTAATCAATGCGATTGATGGCATCGATGTCTTAGTCATGGCCTTTACCGCATCTGCTGTAGTCAAAGACTGGGAATTAACAAATGTGACCCTAGGCTGGCTACTATCGGCAGGTATTATTGGCATGACCGTTGGCTCTGTCTTCTTAACCCCGCTTTCCGATCGCTGGGGGCGGCGACCACTTGTACTGGGCAGCTTATTTGCCGCTGGTGCATTTATGGTTGCAACAGAATGGGCACAAGGCCCATGGACCTTAGGCATGCTGCGCTTTTTAACTGGTGTGGGTATTGGTTGTAGTATCGTGAATGCCAATGTGCTCACCAGCGAATACGCAAATGCCCGCTGGCGCGCGCTGGCCATTGGCTTACAATCTGTCGGCTTTGCCCTAGGCGCTACCTTAGGTGGCATGATGGCTGCTTATTTACTTAAAAATAGCGTATGGCAAAACGTATTTGTCTGGGGTGGAGTCTTAACGTGGATTGCCGCTCTACTGATTGCGGTCGGTTTACCTGAGTCGCTAGACCAGCTCCTCCAAGGACGTAAGAAAAATGACATGGAACGTGCTCAGCATTTATTACAACGCATGGGACATGGTCATTTTTCAGTACAAGAAAGCATCACGCCAGCTACTAAACCTAGCGCACTGCAAGCTCTGCAATTATTGTGGGCTCCTGACGCGTTGCGAACCTGGCTACTAGGAGGTAGCTTCTTTGCGCTCATGTTTAGTTTTTACTTTGTCACCAGCTGGACTCCTAAGCTATTAGAGCAAGCAGGTTTATCGGCAGATAAAGGCTTAGCAGGGGGGGTACTGCTACACGTAGGGGGTATGTTAGGTGCATTGGCACTGGGGCTATTGGCCAGCCGCTGGCAACTACAACGTGTTGCACAATCGTTAATGGTATTAGGTGTATTTGCACTGTGTGCCGTTATTCCTGCAACTAGCTGGTCTTTGCCTGCCGCTGTTGCTCTAGGTATTGCCATTGGCTTTTTAATTAACGGCTCCATTGCAGGTCTATATGCTACCGCCCCACAAAGCTTTGCCACTACCCAACGCAGTTCTGGCGTCGGCATTGTCTTGGCCTTCGCCCGTCTAGGTGGCATGGCCTCTCCCGTAGTAGCTGGCCATTTACTCGAAGCAGAATGGTCTGTAAGCAGTTTATATTGGTTATACGCAGGCGCTCTCTTAGTCGCTGCTGTCTTTTTGCAGTTTTTCTTGAAATCTCAGCGTTCAGAGTTAAAGGCCACCGTTTGCCAGTCCTGATCAGCAAACTGATCTGCTAAAAAATCAATTAATGCACGTACTGCAGGCAACTGCCCTCTGCGAGAAGGAAAAACAGCTTGTACTTCACCCTTTTTTAGTGACCACTCAGGTAACACCTCGATTAACCGCCGCTCTGTCAAATCCTGATGGGTCACTAATAAAGGTAGCTGGGCAATCCCTAGCCCTGCTACAACCGCCTTACGTAACATAATTAAATCATCAGTAATTAGGCGTGGAGCATGCTGAATCTCAACGGTAGATTGCTCTGCATTTCTCATGAACCAACTATAGTTGGCATCACCACGCAGCCAGTCTAACGAATTTAACCCAATCAAATCAGAAGGCTTGTTAACCGGATACTGAGTTAAAAATGCAGGGCTTGCCACCAGTTTCTGAGGACTGACTGATAAGGTACGCACAATCAAATCACTATCCTCCACCGGCGGAAATCGGACACGTAACGCCACATCGAACCCCTCTCTGACAACATCAACACGTCGTCCCGTCGCATCTAGCTCTACCTTGACCTGAGGGTACTGTTGCATAAAGGTGGTTAGCATGTCTGCCACAACAAAACATAATAAGCCTGTAGGACAGGACAACCGCACCAAACCTCTTGGCTTAGATATGGATTTCTCAATCACCTCTTGCGCGGCTTCTGCCTCGGCTAACATCGCAGCACAATGGACATAGTAGTTCTGGCCCAGCTCCGTGACAGAAAGATGTCGTGTACTGCGTTGAATTAAACGCACGCCCAACCGTTTCTCCAATGAGGCGATCCGACGACTCAAGCGAGACTTGGGTATAGCCAATGCCCGGCTTGCTGCAGAGAAACCACCATGTTCGACCACTTTTACAAAATAAAAAAGATCATTTAAATCCAGCATCATTGTTCCACCTATAGAACAGAGAGTTACTTTTTTCCTATCTACCTTAACGCCAATAACTCCCTTAGTATGAGGGTAGAGGGTTGCCTCTTTTCATTTACCGCAACAATCTCTCAAGGAGCCTGCTGTCAATAACCCCGCCCTAAAGGGCGAGGCATGCCAGATTCGTTCTGTGCTTGCCTAGATTGACCAGACTCAGCGCTGTTAGGGCGCTACGTTGTAACGAAGTCCAAGACGCACCGTGGGATGCTTCCTCAGTCCCACGCTCTGTAAGCGATAGCAGCAGACACGCCAAGGGTAGGCACGAAACGGGCTATCGCAGACTCCACCGAGTTAATGCTGCGTTACAACTTTGTCGAGGGGAGCGAGGCGTAAGCCTCCGTCACAAGGCCCTTACGGGCATTATTTAGGAGAAAATAGCCATGGCTGTTTTTGTTTTAGACCAACACCAAACGCCGCTGATGCCGTGTTCAGAGAAGCGAGCTCGATTATTGTTGGCGCGAGGGCGAGCGAGGGTGCATCGCCTTATCCCGTTTACGATTCGTGTCATCGACCGACGAATTGCAGAAAGCCAGCTGCAACCGTTGGAGCTTAAAATCGACCCTGGTAGTAAAACGTCAGGGCTGGCCTTGGTTCGTAATAGCGAATCGGTTAACACGGAAACGGGTGAGTTATCGACGACCTCTCATGTCGTATCTCTGTTCGAGCTGAAACATCGCGGGTTTCAGATTAGTAAAACCTTAACGGCGAGAAGCCAAATGCGTCGTCGCCGCCGTAGTGCTAATTTACGTTACCGAGCACCCCGCTTTCTTAATCGAAAAAACAAAGGCAAGGGGTGGTTAGCGCCGAGTTTGCAGCATCG
>NZ_CANRIC010000066.1:0-8310 GCF_947630565.1 uncultured Paenalcaligenes sp. | reverse complement strand
GATGTTCCCGCAGGTGATATTTGTGTAGGAGGCCGCGAGGTCGGCTATATGGCGGGTATGATGAAAAAACTCACTCGATCAAATGAGTGTGTATTCACGGGTAAAGGCTTTGATTTTGGGGGTAGTTTTATCCGTCCCGAAGCCACCGGCTATGGCCTTGTCTACTTTGTCACTGAAATGCTAGCTCAAGAGAAAAAAAGCCTAGAGGGCATGCGAGTCGCGGTATCTGGCGCAGGTAACGTAGCGCAGTATGCGGTTAAAAAATGCCTAGAGTTAGGCGCTAAAGTGCTTACGATGTCAGACTCAAGTGGAACACTGTACGACCCTGATGGATTTACACCTGAAAAACTTGCTCTGTTAATGGAATATAAAAACCATAAACGAGCCTCGCTGCAAGAATACGCAAGCTTTACACAAACCACTTTTTTAGCTGGCGAAAGACCCTGGCATATTCCCGTTGATATTGCTCTACCATGTGCTGTGCAAAATGAACTGGATCTCAATGATGCCAAACAGCTGATTGCTAATGGGGTTCAATGTGTGGCTGAGGGTGCTAATATGCCGACCACTTTGACTGCAACCCAAGAATTCCATAAAGCAAAAGTATTGTTTGCCCCCGGCAAAGCCAGTAATGCTGGTGGTGTCGCTGTATCTGGTTTAGAAATGTGTCAGGGTGCGCAACGCCTACAATGGGCTGCTTGTGATGTGGATAATCAGTTACACCAAATTATGCAACGCATTCACACTAGCTGTGTGCAGTATGGCAAACAAGGCCAATCCATTGATTATGTCCAAGGGGCAAACATTGCTGGTTTTGTAAAAGTAGCTAATGCCATGTTGGCCCAAGGCGTTTATTAATGAAGCGTTAAGGTAGAGTCGGCTCTTTGGGTTTCAGTTTGATTTCTTCGGTCTGCAACTGATCCCAAGGGCCCGTTACCTGATACTGTACTGTCATCGCTTTTGCTAGAGGCTCCTTAAATAAAAGCTGGGTTAAAAAAGCCCCTATGCCTACCACTGGATTAACGGCAATACCTGCGGCAATTGCCGCCCCACTCATATCCACATTAGGAACCACCACCGCGCGCAAATCTAACTGCTCGGTTTCAATATCAGTTTTACCCTCTAAAACAATGGTTCCCACTGGGCCTATTACCCTAAAATTGCTCGTACTAATAGACTGCTGTGTAAGATGCAGCTTGCCTTTAATGTCATCAAAAGGGAAGCCATTCTGCGTTAGTCCTCGCAAATCAAAATCAAACTTAGCGAGTCTAGATAAAGACTGCAATGACAAAAATTCCAACATTTTCGCTGCGCGAGAGTTAATTTGATTAATCCGACCGTGGTGTAACTCCACCTCTACATCTGCTTGAATGTCTGCCAATGACGTTTTCCACGGAAAATGATGCCAGTGTAACTGAGCCTGTACCGAACCTTTACCCTCTTTTAGAACATCGCTAATACCGATGTAATGCAGCATTTGGCCTATCTCATCACTCTTTATCTGTGCGCTCAGTCCTAAGCCTCTTTGAGCCCCCGTTAGATGCCATTCTCCTGAGGCCTGTAAATCCCCATGTGGATTATGAAGATGGAAACTGGATACTTGCCAAGGCTGGGACTCAGCTTGCTTACGTCCTTGAACATGCAGACGGCCTAATCGCCACTCATCAACACGTAAATCATCAATGGTAAGATTTATAGAGGGCAGTTGTAGCTCAAACTCTTTCACAACAGGGTCTAGCTCCTCCTTTTGTGCAGCAGGAGCCCCTACCTGCCGCTGCCAATGAACTCGTTGCAGGGCTGCCTGTACCTCACCTTGTATGACACCCTGACTGTCTTCTTGCCAATGGATAGTACCAGCCATTTGATCCGAACTAATATCCATACGCCATCGCTGTGATTCTAGCTGCTGCAAGGTATAGGTCAACTGATCAATTTGATTCCCCAAAAGCACCCCCTTGTCAACTTTCAATCGCAGATTAACAAGGTGAGGAAATACATCAGGCGCTCCTGACTCTGAATCTGGTGCAAGTTGTGCGAACACCGCCTGCCAAGCCCCCAAATCTAATTCTTTATGATGTAAATCCACCCGCATACCTTGCTTAGGCATCGCAGTGGCTGGTTGACGCCATGTCACACTGCCCTGATTAAAAAAGGGGGAACTCGTTTTGTTTTCTATCAGTTTGAGTTGCAAGCGCTCATCTACGGTGACTGTTAACTGATGCTGCTTATCATTAAATGCCTGCCATCGCAGCTCTAGTGGCATACTGTGCTGACGCTCTTTGCTCAAAGGTAAGGGAAAATGTAGCCCTACCCCCTTCAACTGACTATTCAATCGCACAGAGAGTTGCTTTTTTGAATCCAAACCTACCTGTAACTGATAAGGCAAGTCTCCGCTGACATACTCACCTAAAGCCGGTATATCCACATAATCAACCAAAGCGGCCATTGTGGCTTTTCCTTTGATTAGTAGATACTGATTTGCTTGACCTACTTGCTGGCTCAGACTGAGATGCCCCCCGAGCCAATCCGCTGTTAGCCCCTCTGCCCGCGCCCCTTTATCACTAAAGTGTAACTGCCCCTTTACCTTTTCTAAAGGAGGCACTCCCTGCAATAGGGCAAGGCTATTGTTATGAAATTGAATATGCCCAGCCACCTCTAAATCATCGTCATTTTCGAGATTAAATCGCATGTCCAAAGGAACTTGCCACTGTCCGGTTGCCGTCGTGGTATCAAACACATGATCCAACCACGTGCCCAAGTCAGTATGTGTCATTAACCCTAAATAGGATTGAGCAGGCCCTTCTGTGTGTGCTTTAACACTCAATATCGGCTCATCGGCAGAAAAATCATCAATGTGAACTCGTACCTGCGAAGCCTGCAATGCATCTTTACCATTGGGTCTAAGCGTCGCCTGATCCGCACTCACCCATAAGGTGTTACCTCGAAGGGTTACATAACCAGTGGCTTGCTCAACTTTAGGCCATCCTTTTTCTAAATCTGTGGTTGGATAGTAGTCAATATCAGCGTGTTCAAAATGCCCCCCAACATAAAAAATACCCGTACTCGGCTCCGTAAAGGGAAATTGAGACAGCGCGCCATAAAGTCGAATAGCAGCGGTAGGGACTCGGCCCGACACTAGACCGTGCTGCAACCAGTCCACCACTGATTCCGATACGGCTGGCACAGGAAAATACTGGTATAAGCTCTTGAGTTCTACCTGTTGCAGCTCTCCTTGTAAGTCAAATTTTCCTTGTGATAAGTCGAGTCCTTGTGGAGTCCATGTGCCATGGAGATGAGCGTGACCTTGTGAGCTATCCATTACGAACTCTTGAATCGTAATGGCCGGGGCCTGAGGTTCTCTAGCAGCCCGTAAAATCAGTTGATCTGCAGATAAGGCTTGGCTAAAAGCGGGGTGTTGCCACACCACATCACGCCCATACATTTCCAACCGAAAAGGATCTGCCTGTAGCCGCTGTGCTATCGGTTGTAAATCCGCGACCGCTTTGAAGCTTTCCCATGGTCCAGAACCAAAAAAACGCAAAGAGCGTGCCTGTATTTGCCCAAAGTGCTGACTTTTCCACATACCGTTATAAACACGCAAATCCATCGTAATATCAGTGATTAGATTTTTCTCGATTTGCAACCAAAGCTGTGTGTCTAACGTGGCTTGTGTTAAATCACTAGGCAGATCAATCCACTGGCGCCATGCCGCAGGACTTAACTCATTCAACTGCACATAAAGCAACCCCTGCAACCTGTTTTGCTGCACTGCGTTTTGCTGCAGATGGCCTCGCAACTGCAGGCTTTGACCTAAACCAAGCTGTGGGGTAGCTTGCAAATTAAACTGAAGCTTTTGCTCATGGTTACGTAGAAAACCATGCATTTTATCTACATATAAGGGTGGTGCATCACGGCTGGCGTCAGTCCATAACAGGGTGGCGTCTTTGAGTTCAATTTGATCTTGTTGGATTAACCACTGCACAAAACCACTATTCGTCTCTGTGGCATCAGACTCTTGGAGGTCGACAGCCTGCCCTCCTAGATGCAACTGATGTGCTTTATCACGCCACATCGACAACTGCAGCCCATCTACTCGCAAATAGGAAAACAGCACCTGCCGTTCAAGTAAACTACGCCATTTAATGCGTGCGTTAATATAGGGGATGTGCACATTTTTTTGTTTTTCATCATGCACTTGCAAATCATGGATTTGAATTTCTGGTATCAGCCCCTGCCACCTACCAGTAAGTCTACCTATCTCTACCTGACTATTCATCGCTGCACTCAAAGCATGAGTAATCGGTGTGCGCAACTCATCAATGTGCGGTAATAGCCAATAGCGCACTCCCAACACTACAATAACGATAAGTACATAGATAACGAGTAGAACTCGTCCTAGCCAACGGAATAACGGCATCATTTTTGATCTTTTTTATGGCAAAACCATGAACTTTGAAAGCACACTAAACTGGTCAGGAGCACTACGTAGGCAGCTGTCCGCCACCCCCGATTTTGCCGACTGGTTGCTAGAACACAGCAAATTTGAAGTCAATGCCGCCTCTATTCAAGATTGGTTTGATGAAATCACACCTCATCAGCCCTCAGATGCATCTGAGGGACTGAAACAACAATTACGCCTCTTACGACGTCGCGTTTTTTTCACTCTCATGTTACGCGATATCAGCACTAGGGCTAGTTTAGCCGAAGTTGGTACAGCCATGAGCTTTTTAGCCGACTTCAGCGTAAGCAAAGCTTACCAGTTTGTCAGTACCGAACTTAGCCAAGCACATGGAGCACCTATTGATCCCAAAACGGGTGCACCCCTAGAGATGCTGATAGTGGCTATGGGTAAATGGGGGGGCTTTGAGCTGAACGTATCGTCAGATATAGACCTCATCACCCTTTATGCCTATGACGGTGAAACCAATGGCCGCCGCCCCCGCAGCCACCACGAATACTTTGGTCGCTTAACCCAGCGCATGCTACCTATACTGTCACAAATTAATGCGTATGGTCAGGTTTTTAGAACGGATTTACGTTTACGTCCTGATGGCGACGCAGGCCCTTTAGCCTGGAGCCTCAATGCGTTAGAGCAATACTTTTTGCAACAAGGCAGGGAGTGGGAACGATACGCATGGATTAAGGGACGCCAATTACACGTAAAAAGCCATATAGATAGTCAGCCTCAAAGCTACCAACATCGCTTAGAGGATTTGCGTATTCCTTTCGTTTATAGAAAGTACTTTGATTTTGATGCCCTCGCTGCCTTACGTGATCTGCGAGAACGTATTCGCCAAGATTGGCAACGTAAAGTCATCGCCAAAGATAGCTTAGAGAGCACACATCACATTAAACTCGGTGATGGTGGCATTCGGGAAGTCGAATTTGTTGTACAACTGAATCAGTTAATCAGAGGGGGACGCTGGCCTTCGTTACAGCAACAAAATCTACACGCGGCAATAGACGCTCAGGTTCAAGCCGATCTAATGGACGAGGAGTTAGCCCGCCCCTTAATCAAAGCCTATGATTTTTTACGTCGTACAGAACACGTACTGCAATACCGTGAAGATGAGCAAACTCATTTATTGCCAACTGACCCTAATACCTACTCAGCCTTAGCTGACACACTAGGGATGGATACCGCGCGCTTTACCTCTGAACTTAATGAACACCGAGCTTTTGTACACCAAAGCTTTCAAGATGCCTTTAGAATTGCTGGCGTAGATAAAAAAACAAAAAAAACGGCCCCTTCTACCCCTATTCACACACCGAATGAAATACTCGCCACCGAGCGTGCTGACCCGCAACTACTTCAACAAGAAAGCCAACGCCTTTTAAATAGCCATCGAATTCAACGCTTGCCACAGCACAGCTTAACGCGTTTAACACGCGTCTTGCCTTTATTGCGTGAAGCCGCTTTACACACTGATGATCCCATTGAGGCCAATAAACGCACACACCAAATCGTAGAGCAAATTGCCAGCCGTAGTTCCTATCTAGCATTGCTATTAGAGTACCCTGAAACTATCCAACGCTTAACCACCATGGCAAGCGCGAGTCCTTGGGCTACCCACTACCTTAGCCAATACCCATTAGTGTTAGACAGTTTGATTGAATGGCAGTCACTGATGGAAAAGCCTGATTTTGATGCCCTCGCTGAGCAACTACGCTTGGAACTAGATGCATGTTTACTGCCTAATGGCAAAGCCGATATTGAGCGACAAATGAACTTAATGCGCGATATGCAGCATCAAATTAGCTTTCAATTATTAGCGCAAGACTTGGCAGGCCTACTCACCGTAGAAACCCTAGCCGATCAGCTCTCTGCTCTCGCCGATATGCTGTTGGCTGAAACCATTTATCGCACTTGGCCCCTAGCACAACCCCGTCAAGCTGACCCAGCACTTTCTGAGCCTCACTTTGCCGTAGTGGCCTATGGAAAACTAGGTGGCAAAGAGCTGGGCTATGCCTCCGACTTAGACTTGGTTTTTTTATATGATGATCCAGATCAAGATGCCGTAGAGCGCTATGTGCGCTTAGGGCGGCGTATGGTGTCATGGCTTACTACGCTCACCTCATCGGGGCGCATGTATGAAGTCGATATGCGACTACGACCAGACGGCGATGCTGGCTTAATTGCCGTCTCTATAGATGGTTTTGAAAAATACCAAAGCCATCAGGCTTGGAGCTGGGAACACCAGGCCATTACACGCGCTCGCTTTGTGGCGGGTGATGCGCAAATTGGCGCACGATTTGAACGTGTACGCCAAGACATTTTGCTGCAAGAACGAGATCCCATTACCTTTAAACAAAAGGTAATTGAAATGCGTGAAAAAATTAGCGTGGCACATCCTAACCACAGTGGCCTATTTGATATTAAACATGACCGAGGTGGAATGGTGGATATTGAGTTTATTACCCAATATCTAGTGCTATGCTATGCTCATCAACACCCCGCTTTATTAAATAATTTAGGTAATATTGCACTGCTTGGCCTTGCTGCCCAGCAACAGCTAATTCCCACAGACTTAAGCAAGCAAGCCATTAGTGCCTATCGTGTATTTAGACGCTATCAGCATAATTTGCGCCTACAAGGGGCTGCTGTTGCTCGTTTGCCCCTGTCTCAAGTACATAATGAACGCGACACCGTTATCGCCCTCTGGCAAACGGTCATGAATTAACTGGTTAGATCAAAATGAAAAATACTGAATTCACCCGCCCTATCTTAACTCCCCCCAACAACAGCAAAAAAGTGCTACTGCACTCCTGCTGTGCGCCCTGTTCAGGAGAGGTCATGGAGGCCATGACAGCCTCCAGTATTGATTACACTATTTTTTTCTATAACCCTAATATTCATCCTCTTAAAGAATACGAAATCCGTAAAGAGGAAAACAAACGTTTTGCAGAAAAGCACAACATTCCCTTTATTGATGCAGACTACGATGCAGACAATTGGTTTGATCGAGTCAAAGGAATGGAAAATGAACCAGAACGTGGTATACGCTGTACAGAATGTTTTGACATGCGTTTTGAGCGCACGGCTTTATATGCACATGAGCATGGCTTCGATACGATCAGCAGCTCTTTAGCTATTTCACGTTGGAAAGATATGCATCAAATCAATGGCTGTGGCGAACGAGCTGCTGCCCGTTACCCCCAGATGCTGTACTGGACTTATAACTGGCGCAAAGGGGGCGGCTCTCAACGCATGCTAGACATCAGCAAAGAAGAAAATTTTTATCAGCAAGAATACTGTGGCTGCGTATATTCACTACGAGACACCAATAACTGGCGTCTTGCTACAGGACGTGACCGCATTGAGTTCGGCGTTAAATTTTATGGCATGAATGATACGGCTACGCTAAAAAAAAGCGACTAAGTGTTTTCACTAAAGATAAAAAATGGGGTCACCGTAGATAATTACGATGACCCTATCATTAAACACCTAAATAACGCTCCCATAAGCTGCGATCGGCACCTAGCTGTGCTGAGTCGCCCTGCCAAACCACCAAGCCTTTTTCTAAAATAATGTGATGATCGGCTAGTTTCATCAAACGTTCTACATATTTATCAATAATAAGAATGGTTTGACCTTGGGCTCGTAATACATCTAAACACTGCCAAATTTCCTCTCGAACTTTAGGAGCAAGCCCTTCGGAAGCCTCATCAAGAATTAATAGCTTAGGATTCGTAACCAACGCCCGCCCAATGGCCAACATCTGTTGCTCGCCACCTGACAACTGGTTTCCCATATTGTGCTGACGCTCTAAGAGCCGTGGAAAAAACTCAAATACTTTTTCTGGACTCCAG
>NZ_CANRIC010000065.1:0-8595 GCF_947630565.1 uncultured Paenalcaligenes sp. | reverse complement strand
GGCTGCCATTGTTACGCATGTCCTCTGAAACATTATTGAGCTTTGAATTGCCTGCTAAAAATATCCTTGTGATTGAAAATGACCAGTCGTGCCTATCTCTAGATACTATTCCTGATACGATCGCTGTGTCGGGAGGAGGAAAGAACGTTTCATGGATGAAGGCAAATTGGCTGGCCAGCAAACGAGTTGCCTATTGGGGGGACATTGATTCTGAAGGACTTGCCATACTTAGCGATGTTCGCAGTAAGTTGAGTACGGTTATCCCCCTGATGATGGATTCGGATACCGTTGAGGCCTACCTAGATAGAATGGTTGATGAGCCTGAGTCAGTAGCTAAAGAGCCTGTTGCATTGACTGACCGCGAGCTGATTCTTTTTAGAATGTTACGAAATGGTGATTTCGGCTGTACGCGTTTAGAACAAGAACGTTTACCTATCGATTTTGTCTATGAGAAGCTTCGGTTGTGGGCCGAGAAGAGATGAGCTTTTGCCGCATATTATGGATAGTTTATTAAGACGTAAAGAACCAAAAATTTATGCAAGCTTGTCTAAATTACTTAATTTTTCTTTACGCTTAGATAAGATGTTCAGCTTGCTTGGCGATAATTTTAAAAACCGTTCTGATATTAAACGAACTCGTTATTTCTCGGCTGTGGTGAGCCGTAGTTTAAATAATTATCGCGTGCGCAGTTAGCTTTCCCTGTCTAACCTAATACTGTTTTCTCTAAATGCTCTTTAAGGCTGCTTTCTATATTTAGTTGACGAGCAAGCTCATCAAGATAAGCGCGTTCCATAAAGCTATCCGCATTGGTTATGAGTACACTCGCTAAGTAAATCTCAGCACCTTGTTCAGGGGTAGAGGCAAGGCGAGCTATAGCTGTGGGGTCAGCGGGACCAGCTAGTTGGGCTGACAACCATTGTTGCTCATGTTCTGAGCTTGCTAGTTTTTGTAGCTCCACATCTAAAAGAGCTTGTTCTTCCTCATTAATGTGTCCATCTGACTTAGCAGCTGAGATCATCGCAGCAAGTATTAAACGGCTCTGGTCTTCGAGGTCAGTTGTAGGTGGTTGATTTGGTGAGAGAGCGACGGCAGGAGGTGTCGTGTCGTTTAGCGTTTTTTCTTTTTTCTGCCATTCATTGTATGCATTATAGGCAACGACACCGAGCGCTGCTACACCACCATAAGCAGCAACTTTACCACCAATCTTTCTAAATTTTTTATTGCCTAACAGTAATCCTAAGGCTCCGCCTGTTAGTGCGCCTCCAGTAAATCCGCTGAGTGCAGACGCGGCTTTTGTAGAGAGATCCTTATTGGATGAGGTTGATGTTTGCCCCATTTTCTGAGCAGACTGAAGCAGTTGTTGCAAAATATTTTGTATTGACATGTGAACTCCTTTGAGTAGAACTTACTAGTGTAATTTCAAATTGTGGCTTTATCGAGGTATTTTATAGGGTTAATGTGATCTTGACGGGAGGGCAACACCTACATACACTCAAGGCTATTTTGTTTATATAGATAAGAATAAGACGTAACGAATGGATTTAGCCATTTGTTTCATTGCCCTTAAAAGGAGAGGTTTACTGATGAAAGTAAAAAAATCACTTTTACACTTCACAGCGGCTAGTGTCGTGTCCATGTTCGCCGTTTTTAGTTCTGCACAGGCTGCACGTATTGCGGTCGGCCCACCTGCCAGCGAAACTAACTCGGTATCTAAAGTTATTCTAGAGGCTTACGGCATTAAGGATTACCAGCCTTTCCAAGAAAGTTTTGGTAATGCTGCTGACTTGGTTCAAGATGGAAACATTGATGTTTCTTTTGGTATTCTTGGCGTACCTGCAGGCAGCATTGAAAGTCTCAATGCATCCACAGGTGATGTAGTGATGCTGGGCTTGTCTGACGAGGTTATTGCTAAGACTGAACAGACCAGCGGGTACAAGAGCTACACCATTTCTAAAGATGCATACGGCTTTTTGGATGCAGATGTACCCACTATTGCCGCCTTTGCGGTTATGGTCGCCAACAATGACACCATTGACGAAGAGCTAGGCTATCAGCTTGCTAAGATTATGGTGGAAAATTCCAAAGAAATTACTCATGCTCAAGGCGTACAGCTTACCCTGAAAAATGCACTTAACGGTGCGGAGGGTATTCCTATTCATCCTGGCGCAAAACGTTACTACGAGGAACAAGGCCTAACCGTTGAAGGTCCTGTGGCTGAGCTTAAAGCTAAGGGCGATAAACGCAAAGCTGAATTCACATTGGGTACAGGTAGCCAAGGTGGTACGTACTACCCATTAGGTGGTGAAATTGCCAACATTTGGAATAAACACAGTGATGGTAATTTTACAAACGTAGAGACCGGTGCTTCTTTAGAAAACTTAGCTAGTATTGGTCGTGGTCGTATGGACGTGGGTATGGCTGTTCACGTTCCAGCACTAGACTCAGTGAATGGCACAGGTCAGTTTAAAGGCCGCAAAGTAGAAAACGTGTCCTTTATTGGTCATGTTTACCCCGAGGTGGTTCAAATTGTGACTCGTAAGAGTACTGGTATTAACAGCTTAGCTGATCTTGCCAAGTAATTAAAAAAATAGAAAGGACTTTTAAAGTCCTTTCTATTTTTTGATGGATTTTTTCAGTGTTATAATTAAAAGTGGTGTTTCTATGGTTGACACAAATAACAAGTTAACCCCGGCTGAACAAACAGCAAAAGCTGAACAAGACGCAAAAGCCTTATTACAAAAATACGACCGTGAAAGCAATTTTCGCGAGGAAATTGGCGTCTGGACATGGGTGGTTACTTTTCTAGGAATATCACTCACCGTATTCCATGTCTACACTGGATACTTTGGTACGTTCCCATCACAAAAGCAGGGAGCCGTCCATTTAGGCACGGCTTTAGGCCTTATTTTTCTTTTGTTCCCCTTTAAAAAGGGGCAGCAGATTTTTCAAAAGACCGTACCGTGGTATGACGTATTGTTGGCCTTTTTGGCCATGTATGTCACCTATTACAAAATAATTAATTTCGACTCCCTCATTCAAAGCATCACTTGGGGTTACGAGCAATACGATACGTTTTTATCTGTGGTTGGGGTGTTGTTGCTCTTAGAGGCTACACGTCGAACCGTTGGGACTCCCATTGTGATTGTTGCGTCGGTCATGATTGGTTACGCACTGTATGGCAACTATATTCCCACCGCCACCTTATCGCATCAGGGCTATGACTTTACAGATGTGACCACGCGATTGTGGTACAGAGACAGTGGGGTGTTTGGCACACCATTGCAAATTTCGGCGAAATACATTTATTTGTTCTTGTTTTTTGGCGTCATTTTAGTTAACACACGTATTGGGCAGTTTTTTAATGATTTAGCGTTTGGTCTTACGGGACGGTTTACCGGTGGTACGGCTAAAGCAGCGGTGGTTGCTAGTGCTCTACAGGGGATGGTTTCAGGCAGCTCGGTAGGTAACACGGTTGCTTCAGGCTCTTTTACTATTCCCATGATGAAGAACGCTGGCTTTAAACCAGAATTCGCGGCTGGAACAGAAGCCTCTGCTTCGACGGGTGGGCAAATTATGCCACCTATTATGGGCGCCGCAGCTTTTATTATGATGGAGTATTTAGGAGTCTCCTATGCGGTCATTATGGCTGCTGCCGTGATCCCCGCTACTCTTTATTTTCTTGGTATTTTTATTGGTACTCACTTCGAGGCCAAGCGCCTAGGGATTGTAGGGCTACCTAAATCAGAACTGCCTGATATAGGCAAGCAAATGAAGCAGTACGGCTATATGTTGCTGCCTTTGATCGTAATCATTACTACGGTCATGATCGGGTATACGCCTCAGCGCGCTGTGATCTATGGTATTGCTACTGCCTTTTTGGTTAGCTATATACGTAAAGAAACGCGCTTAGGTTTCAAAAAGTTTTTTTATGTGCTTGAGCAAGGTGCGCGGGTGGCGTTACCTGTTATCGCTGCCGTAGCCACCGCAGGTATTATTGCTGGTGTGGTTAGCATGACAGGCCTTGGTGCTAAATTTGCTGCCAGTATTATCGCGTTGTCAGGGGGCTATTTATTCCTTGCCTTGTTCTTAACGATGATCGCATGTTTGATCTTGGGTATGGGTTTACCTACTACGGCTAATTATGTGGTGACAGCAACTATTGCTGCTCCCGCATTAATTAACGGTTTTGATTTAACGCCTTTGTCTGTTCATATGTTTGTTTTTTACTTTGGTATCTTGGCAGACATCACCCCACCCGTTTGTTTAGCCGCATATGCGGGGGCAGGGATAGCACAGGCGAACCCATTCAAGAGCGGGGTAACTGCTGTAAAACTAGCTATCGCAGCCTTTATCGTGCCCTATATCTTTGTATATAGCCCTATTTTGGTAATGGAAAACGTCACGGCTTTGCCTTTAATTGCGACGATTATTACTGCTGTTCTGGGTATGGTGGCGGTCAGTAGCTCTATGATTGGTTTTTATATTCGCTCCTCTCGGTCTTACGAACGCCTTATCCTTTTCGTTGCGGGTATCATGTTGATTATTCCCAATGTGATCGGTGCAATCATTGGGATTCCGTTAATGGCACTAGTCTGGTTTTTACAGAAACAGCGCCCTGATGACAGTGGATCAATAGCTAAGAAAACAGCAGCCGTTTAGCCTATAGTTAATCCTTAACTACGCTCAACGTCAGGCCTCTATACGTTACTTTTATCCTAGTCCAACTAGGTAAAAAGCTAACAATAGAGGCCTGACCTATTCTTATTCCAGTCTAAGCACACTGCGTCCCCCAATGAAATAAACTTTTTTAGGATTTTTTGTGTTTGTTTCTAGTCTGATTTTCATTTTTACGTTGATCTTGGTGATCTGGCAGCCTCGTGGTTTGGGGATTGGGTGGAGTGCTTTAATAGGTGCAGCGGCAGCTCTTGCTGTTGGGGTGGTGCATTGGGCAGATATTCCTGTGGTGTGGGGGATTGTATGGAATGCAACGGCTACCTTTATTGCCGTTATTATCATTAGTCTATTGTTGGATGAGGCGGGGTTTTTTGAGTGGGCTGCTCTGCATGTAGCTCGGTGGGGTGGCGGCAGTGGTTTTAAACTGTTTGCGTTAATTATTTTGTTAGGTGCAGCAGTTTCGGCATTATTTGCTAACGATGGGGCTGCACTAATTTTGACACCCATAGTGATAGCGATGTTGATGGCAATGGGCTTTTCTGCGGCAGCAACCTTAGCCTTTGTGATGGCAGCAGGCTTTATTGCTGATACAGCGAGCTTGCCACTTGTGGTGTCTAATTTAGTCAATATTGTCTCTGCAGACTATTTTGCTATTGGTTTTAAGGACTATGCTGCGGTGATGGTGCCTGTCAATATCGTCTCAGTAGTAGCTAGTCTTGTTGTACTGAGCCTATTTTTCAAGCGTGACATTCCCTCCACGTATTGCATGACTCACCTACCACAACCTACGGCGGTGATTAAAGATAGAGTGACTTTCAGGGCCGGATGGTTTGTTTTGACTTTATTACTAATTGGTTTCTTTGCTTTAGAGCCCTTAGGCGTGCCGGTGAGTGCGGTTGCGGCGGTGGCAGCTGCCGTATTATTGGTGGTTGCTCGCTGTGGAAAAGTGATTAATATAAAAAAAGTTGTGCAAGGCGCCCCTTGGCAGATTGTGGTCTTCTCATTAGGGATGTATTTAGTTGTCTATGGTTTGGGCAATGCAGGCTTAACAGGGTATCTCGCTTTATTATTAAATGAATTTTCTAAAGGCGGAGTATGGGGGGCAGCGTTGGGGACTGGCATGCTGTCTGCGATTTTGTCCTCGGTGATGAACAATATGCCCACTGTGATAACAACGGCACTGTCTATAGACTCGTCTATTGCGAGTGGCCCAATCAAGGAAGCCATGATTTATGCCAATGTGATTGGGAGTGATTTAGGGCCGAAATTTACGCCTATTGGCAGCTTAGCGACTTTATTGTGGTTGCATGTGCTGGCAAAAAAGGGCATTACTATCAGTTGGGGATACTACTTTAGAGTAGGGGTGCTGTTAACTACGCCCGTATTATTGATTAGCTTAGTAGCATTAGCCCTACGCTTAGGTATTGCTTAGATGCACTGGTTGCGTTTGTCGTTAAGGTCAGTCCCTGCAGAGCTGCTACATCCCATTCTGCGCCCAGTTTTGCTTGCCATTTAGGTAGGGCAGGCTCAGGGCCCCATACAGGGTTATATATACTGGTGATCCAGTCTTGATTTAATAGGTTTCTAAAGCCTCTGAGATGGTAGTCCTCCTGATAGTAGGTGCTGTTTATAGCAAATTGGTGTGCAATAAGACCGGTATCTATCTGTCCCGTTACGCCTACTTCAGCTGACTTTCGTCTCATGTCGTCTGAGACCCCGCTAAAGTTAATTTTAAAATCACCAGCTGGATTGATGATTTGACCTGCTCCCATGTTCGAGTCAAATTCAGTTTTGCTTAGACCTGCGGTGGCAGATACGTTGTATTGCGCCATTGCTGATGAGAAAGAGCAGGCGTTGCAGTCTGAGGCAGATGTAGCCGAGATGGAGGCTGAGTTTGAGTTAGGAATGAAAATGCTGATTAAGGGCGCATTGGTTCATTTTTGATTTTATGCGCTATAGCAAAAGCGGCATCAAACTCCGGGCTGAGAATGATGCCGTTTTTTTTAGCTTAGCTTAGGTGCATCTAAGGCTGGGCCTTCGTAGCCAGTTACTGCACCAAAGTGATCGGTTTCATTCCAAAGACGGATGAATTCGATTACTTCGGACTTGTTACGTGCTACGAAGTTCCAATAGAGCATGATGTCTTCACCAAAAGGTTCGCCCCCAATCAAGATAATTTGGCTGGCCTCTGTGGTTTCTATCGTGAGTTGATCCCGTTCTTTACCTAAGTAAAGCAGTGTACCGGGCTCGATGGTTTGACCATTGATAGACGCGCTACCTGTAAGAACCGCTATGCCGTATTCAAACTCTGTTTTGAGTGGGATTTGAAGACAGGATTGGCCATGAGTGGTGATATCTGCTCCGACTAATGGGCTGTGAACTGCAACAGGAGAGGTAGAACCAAAAAGTTCGCCTACTAATACGGTAATGACGGCATGCTCTTTTTCGATTTTAGGTAAATCGGGGTAGTGCTCAAAGGCTGGCTCCATAAAGCGTTTAGCCTCGGGCAGTGCAATCCAAAACTGTGCCAGTTGTAGGGTAGGAGAGCGGCTTTCAGGTGATTCCTCGGAGTGAGAAATGCCTTTGCCCGCGGTCATTAAGTTAACTTGCCCTTTTTGTAGCAGTTGTTTATAGCCTAGGCTATCGCGGTGCAAAATTTCCCCGTCCACCATCCAGCTAAACGTTTGTAAGCCTGTGTGAGGGTGAGGGCCTACACGGACCCCACCGCCGTGACTGACATCAGCAGGGCCCGCATGGTCAAAAAAACACCAAGCACCAATCATACGTTGTTCACGATGAGGCAATAGCCGACGAATCTTCATGCCCTCACCTAAAATGGCCTCGCGGGCAGTTAATGCAAGGGCAGGGGTGAAGGTAGATTGATGAGGACAATCGGCGTATTCTTGGATAGTCATTTGAATAGACGTGCTCATGGTGTATTCCTTGTGTGTAGGATCTATAACATCTGACCCATTTTGTTTTGATTGAACGCTGTGATGGACTCGTGAATTTGTTCTGTAGTGTTCATGACAAATGGTCCATAGCCCACAACGGGTTCATTGATGGGCTCACCCGTTAGCACGAGGAGCTTGGCATCATTATTGGCCTCAAGTTGTACCGTAGTACCTGAGCGATCAAAAATAACGAGCTCAGCATCACGAACGACTTTTTTATCGTTCACTAATACCGTGCCACTGAGCACAACAAGTAAGCAGGTGTGATGCTCTGGTACTTGTAGAGTACTGACGCCTCCACGTTGCAATTGTATATCCCACACATTGATTGGGGTATAGGTAGTTGCCGGGCCTATCGTGTCATTAACACTGCCCGCAATAACACGTAACTGACCCGCTTGTTCAGGTAGAGTAACAGTAGGGATCATCGCGGCAGTAATAGCCTGATAATGAGCGGGCGTGGTCTTGTCTTTGGCAGGTAGGTTTACCCAAAGCTGTACCATTTCAAAGCGTCCTCCGGTCTTAGTGAAAGACTCTGAGTGATACTCTTTGTGCAGAATCCCATCACCTGCGGTCATCCACTGCACATCTCCTGGGCCAATGGTCCCGCCTCCGCCTGTGGAGTCTGTATGTGTGACCTCGCCGTCATACACCAAAGTGACCGTTTCGAAGCCACGGTGTGGGTGAGAGCCAACGCCTCGCGGATGTGTATGGGGCGTAAACTCAGCAGGGCCTGCATAATCGAGCAATAAAAAAGGGCTAATAAGTTGGGTATCCGTACCATGGTAGGAGAATAAAGAGCGGACAGGAAATCCATCCCCTACCCAATGACCTTTAGGTGCAGAAATAGTTGCAATAATTGCTTTCATCTAAATTGTGCGAGATACCCCGTGTAGTGGTTTAATGAAACCGGACACACTTTAAGGCGCTATAGTAGCGTGACTTATCACGGTGTCAGATTATGAAA
>NZ_CANRIC010000064.1:0-8697 GCF_947630565.1 uncultured Paenalcaligenes sp. | reverse complement strand
ACCGGCCTCGGTGAAGCAGGAAGCAAGCAGCAGATTTAGTCAGAAATGACTGGTTTTGCGTAGGTATTGCGGAACGGTTAGCTACGAAGGCGTAACACGCTTTGGCTAGGGGTTTCGCCAAAGCGCTGTTTATACTCAGCACTAAACCGACCTTGATGCATAAAACCCCAACGTAAGGCGATCTCGGCCACAGACACAGTAGATTTCGTCGCCTGTAATAAGTCAGCCCTAGCACGATCTAAGCGAATTTGGCGTAAGTATTGCATAGGGCTGATACCGCAGTACTCTTTAAACCCAGCGTGTAAACTACGGATACTGATCTGCGCTAAGGCCGCTAACTCATCCACCCGAATCACCTGATCCGCATGCTCGTGTAGGTAGCTTTCGACTAATCGAATATGCTTAGGTAGAACTTTGCCTTGAACCCGTGGTTTTTCAGGTAAAGACGGGGCATGCACCCCTAAAAAGGTTGTCGTTGCTAGCTGTTCTAATTGAGACACCAACAGAGGCGATTGCAAAACCGAGTCCGAGTTACGGGCACAGTCTAATAAATAACGCAGCATCAATTGCCAGTTAGTTGAGCGATGCCCCTCTAGTTTGACGGGGAAAACCAACCCAGAGCTGGGAACATCAATTTCCATAGCACCCGCTAATTGCTCAATCAACAAACGATCAATTTTAAGCATTAGCTGTTCGTTATTGGCATGCCAAACCATATCAATTTCAGCGTTGGGATTAAGAACCGTAGCAATCTTAGGAGATGATTCGACCGTTTCGTGACCACAACGCACCGAAGCATGACCATACTGCGGCAACTGAATTAAGTAAAAACCGGCTAGCTCATCAGGTTGAATACGCACATCCGCCCCGTAGCCCAGACGCATCAAGGAGATCTGGCCAAACTGTACAAACCGCATTCGGGTATGCAAAGGCTGAGACGCCTTATTGAGACTAAGACGATGCGGTTTAATCATTGAACTGACAGAGGTCTGCACCTGATCTAAATCGGTAGAGGCAAAGTCCTGCCATTGAGTGGCGTTAGGTGACATAGGAAATACCCAAAAAGCGTCGGGCAATGCAGCTAAAACCCAATAACAAACTGAAAATTCAGACGATTGCTGATTAATTATTTTAGTTGTAAAGTATATACGATACCATCGGGACATTCCCGAATCCCCATTCTATTTCTGGTTTATTGGAAGAGACGACTGTGCAGAACAATTATCATTTTTACGAACCCCTGAAAGGTCATGGTTTACGTCATGACCCTATTAGCTCAATCGTAGGCCCACGAGTTATTGGTTGGATAGGCACGCAGGATGCTCAAGGCAACCCCAATCTAGCGCCGTATAGTTTTTGTAATATTTTTAATTACCAACCACCGATTATTGCTTTTTCGAGTGTGGGCTATAAAGACAGCGTGCGTAATGCCATTGAGACAGGGGTGTTCACGTGGAATCTGGCCTCTAGAGACTTAGCTGAGCCCATGAATCAATCCAGCACGATGCAATCTATCAATGAATTTGAGTTCTCTAAACTCACCCCCATCGCCGGACAGTTGGTTGCCGCCCCCCGAGTGGGAGAAAGCCATGCGTCAATTGAATGCAAAGTCACCAAACACTTTCAATTAACCGATCACGAAGGCAAGCTCTTAGATACCTGGATGGTATTAGGTGAGGCTGTTGCGGTACATATAGACCCCGCCTTGATTAAAGACGATATTTATCACTGTGCCTCAGGTCGTCCGATCTTACGCGGGGGCGGACCGGGTGATTACTACGAAATCACGGATGACACTCTCTTTGATATGCGTAGACCCAAATAAAAAATAAAAAAGTCACCATTCGGTGACTTTTTTATTCGCTGAGCTAGCTTAAATCAATGCAGCAATGGCTTGCCCCACCTCGGTGGTATTTGCGGTTCCACCTAAATCTGCAGTACGAGGGCCGTGCTGTAGGCTGTGCTCAATCGCCTGCATCATATCGTTATACGCCGCCTGATACGTGGTATCACCTTGGCCTAAAAACTCGATCATCAGTGCCGCTGACCAAATCATCGCAACAGGATTTGCACTATTTTTACCCGCAATATCAGGTGCAGAACCATGAACAGGCTCAAATAAAGATGGGAAATCACGTTCTGGATTTAAATTCGCCGACGGCGCAATACCTACTGTACCCGCGCATGCTGGCCCCAAATCGGACAAAATATCACCGAATAAATTAGAAGCCACCACTACATCAAATTGTTCTGGTTTTAATACAAAACGTGCTGCCATAATATCAATATGATGCTTATCCCAACGAATATCGGGGTAGTGCTGCGCCATGTTTTCTAGACGCTCATCCCAATACGGCATACTGATCGCTAAACCATTTGATTTGGTTGCAGAGCTAAGGTGTTTAGCAGGACGCGTCTGGGCCACCTCAAAGGCATATTTCAATACACGATCCACACCTATACGTGTGAAAATCGACTCCTGAATGACCACTTCTCGATCTGTACCCTCAAAAATCTTACCACCTAAATTTGTATACTCGCCTTCGGTGTTTTCGCGGATTACTACAAAATCAATATCACCCGGTTTTTTATTTGCTAAGGGGCACGGTACACCCGGCATCAAACGCACAGGACGCATATTGATGTATTGATCAAACTCACGGCGGAATTTTAATAATGAACCCCAAAGTGAAATATGATCTGGCACGATGTCAGGCCAGCCAACAGCCCCAAATAAAATCGCATCAAAGCCCTTTAGCTGATCAAACCAGTCTTCAGGTAGCATCATCCCATGCTTTTGATAATACTCAGCACTGGACCAGTCAAAATGCGTGTATTCAATCTCAATACCATGTTTTTGCGTCACCGCCTCTAGAACACGTAACCCCTCTGGCATCACCTCTGTGCCAATTCCATCTCCTGCCATCACGGCGACTTTATGTTTTTTCATTTTTTCCTACTTAAAAATAACCAATACTTAGTTGTTATATTTACTTAAATTTCGTCAGATTTAATAACACAAGAACATACTATTTTTTAAAATCAGATTAATCACAATGATACATAGCCATTTTCGTATTACTATATAGCTTGCCCTATTACGACATTTTATTTGTCACTTTTTATAAATTATCATGACCAACCCAACTCCAACTCCTGTAGTTCAGCCTCAGAATAACCATCGTCAACTAACCATTATTATGTACGCCTTATATGGTGCTGGTTACTTTTTAGGTGGGATTACAACTATCATTGCGATTATCATGAACTATATAAAACGTTCTGAAATCACTGACCCTGTACTAGCTAGCCATATTACATGGCAAATCCGCACCTTTTGGATTACTTTGGGTGTCGCTATCCTAGGTGCTGTCACCACTGTTATTATAATCGGTTTCCCTATCTTAATCGGTATATGTATCTGGAACATCTATCGCTTAGTGCGCGGGCTATTAGCCGTTCTTGATAACAAACCGATGCCTACACCAAAATAATTAGTTTATTACGCATGCCCCTCTTACCATTAACCCAACTTCCAGCATGGCCTGCTTTTGAGCAGGCCGTATTACATGCTCGACCTGATTTAAACCAGCTACGCCTTATCGAGGCAGCCGGTTTATCTTTAGACTTTAGCGGGCAACGGCATAGCAAAGACTATCAATCAGCCGCCGAACAGCTATTAACGCAACGTAATTTCGCCGAGCAACGTCAAGCACTCCTTAGCGGGGGGATTGCTAATCCCACCGAGAACCGAGCCGCTTGGCATAATCTCTTGCGTACGCCTGCTGCTACGGCTGAGGTCATTCACGAACGAGAGCGTCTAAATGCCTTTATTCGTGATGCTGACTTAGGTAGACGCTGGCGACATATAGTGCATATAGGGATAGGAGGTAGTGACTGGGGCGTGCGACTCAGTGTAGGTGCTTTTGGTTATACAAAACTATGGCGTAATGTACGCTTTGTGGCCAATATTGATGGTCACGCCATCGAGGCCGGTCTAGCTGACCTAAACCCCCATGACACCCTAATCGTGGTCGCCTCTAAATCCTTTACTACTGCTGAAACCTTACAAAATGGTCAACGCGCTTTAGAGTGGCTACAAGCTGCTGGCGTAAAAAAACCCTTTGAGCAACTGGTTGCTATCACAGCTCGCCCTGACCGAGCCGCTAAATGGGGCATCGCCCAAAACCACATATTCAAACTTTGGGATTGGGTAGGTGGGCGCTTCTCTCTCTGGTCTAGTGTCGGATTAACCACAGCCCTTAGTGTCAGCGCTGACGTAGTCGCAGGCATGCACTCCGGTGCTGCGGCTATGGACAAACACTTTGAAACCGCACCTTTTGAGTCCAATGCGCCTATTCAAATGGCACTACACGGTATAGCGAACCGTAGTATTTTAGGAATTGGCTCGTTAAATATCGCCCCTTATGACTCTCGCCTCGCCTACTTGGTTCCATATATTCAACAACTAGAAATGGAATCTCTAGGTAAATCCGTAGATATAGCGGGCAACCCAGTACCAGTACCTACAGGCCCCGTCGTCTGGGGCATGCCAGGGACAGATGCGCAGCATACGTTTTTCCAATGGCTACACCAAGGCAGTGATGGTGCTGCGGTTGACTTCATCATGTGTCAACAAGCCGATCACCGTTGGCACAATCATCACCAAAGTCTCATCGCCAACTGCTTAGCACAACGCGAAGCCATGTTACGTGGCAAAAGTATAGATCAAGCCTACGAGGAATGTATCTCACAGGGCCATGACCCAGAAGAGTCCAAATGGTTAGCTAAACATCGGACCCATCAAGGTGGTCGCCCCAACACACTGATTGTTTTACCTCGCTTATCCCCCTACCATTTGGGGGCTTTGCTGGCCTTATACGAACATAAAGTCTTTGTTCAAGGCGTGATTTGGGGTATTAACCCCTTTGATCAATGGGGCGTAGAATACGGTAAACATTTAGCTTCAGACATTATTAATGAGCTTAATAATCAGCCCTGTGCTAAACAACACGACGCCTCAACTAACTACTGGATCAATTTGCTAAAAACTGATTAACGCCACCAAACAAATCAATGCCATAACAAAAAAGGGAAGCAATATAATTGCTTCCCTTTTTTACCGATAAGCTCGTTAATACATTACGCCATCAAGCCCCGCAATACATATTGCATAATCCCACCATGACGGTAATACTCCGCCTCTGAAGGGGTATCAATACGTACAATGGCCTCAAAACAAATATCTCCGGCTTTCACTTGTACTGTTTTAGGAATCAGCCCCTGATTTAATTCGGTAATTCCCGTAATTTCAAATACTTCATCACCAAGCAAATCAAGAGTTGTGGCATTTTGCCCATCAGGAAACTGCAAAGGCAACACACCCATTCCTAATAAATTAGACCGATGAATACGCTCGTAAGATTCAGCAATGACAGCACGTACCCCCAGCAATACCGTGCCTTTAGCCGCCCAATCCCGAGAAGACCCCGAACCATATTCTTTACCTGCCAAAATCACCAATGGCGTGTTTTGTTCAATGTAATGACGAGAAGCATCATAAATCGTCGAAATAGGTGCCCCGGCTTGGGTAAAATCACGGGTATATCCACCCTCTGTGCCAGGTGCTAATTGATTTCTCAAACGCACATTCGCAAAGGTACCGCGAATCATCACCTCATGGTTACCACGTCGTGACCCATACGAGTTGAAGTCCGCAGGATCAATCCCATGTTGGCCTAGATACAAGGCTGCAGGCGTCATTTTTGCAATGGCCCCTGCTGGACTAATGTGGTCTGTCGTGACGGAATCACCTAGTTTTGCCAACACTCTCGCCCCATGAATATCTTGGACGGGCACAGGCTGCGCAGGCATATTTTCAAAATAAGGCGGGTGGCGTACATAGGTTGACTGCATATCCCAATCAAACTGCTCGCTTTTCGGAGTCGGCAGCTGTTGCCAACGCTCATCCCCGGCAAAAACGTCTTGATAGCCACGACTATACATATCATCAGTAATCGCTAACTCAATCACTGATTGAATCTCGGCGGTGGTAGGCCAAAGATCCGCCAAATACACTGGATGACCGTTTTGATCGGTTGCTAAGGCGTCATTTTGTAGGTCAATATCCATCGTCCCTGCAATCGCATACGCCACGACCAAAGGGGGAGACATCAAGTAATTCATTTTAACTTGGGGATGAATACGGCCCTCAAAGTTTCGGTTTCCGGATAAAACAGACACTACCGTTAAATCCTTATCGTCCACTGCTGCAGCGACCTCAGGAATTAATGGCCCCGAGTTCCCTATACACGTAGTACAACCATAACCAACTAAATTAAAGCCTAAGGCATCTAGATAAGGTGTTAACCCAGCCCGATTGTAATAATCAGTCACAACTCTAGACCCTGGGGCTAGGCTAGTTTTCACCCAGGGCTTTCTGGTTAAGCCTTTCTCGTGGGCTTTTTTAGCAACTAATGCCGCAGCAATCATCACACTAGGATTAGAGGTATTAGTACACGAGGTAATGGCGGCAATCACTACCGCACCGTCGCCTAGCTCATATTGAGCCTCAGCAGTGCTTACCTGCGCAACATGCGTGGTTTTTACGGGTTCTTCTTGGGTTGGTACATCCGAGGCAGGGAATGACTCTTTCAGTGACTCATCATAATCGACCTGTTTTTGTGAGCCTTGCATTTCGGATAGTTCTTTACGAAATGCAGACTGTGCTGAACTAAGTGGCACACGATCCTGTGGACGTTTAGGCCCTGCAATAGAAGGCACAATCGTAGACAAGTCCAACTCTAAACGCTCTGAGTAAACCGGCTCATGATCTGGGTCATGCCAGAGTCCTTGTGCCTTTGCGTAAGCCTCGACCAAGGCAATTTGCTCTTCGGAACGCCCCGTTAATCGCATATAACGAGTGGTTTCCTCATCAATGGGGAACATGGATACCGTAGAACCATATTCTGGGCTCATATTGCCTATGGTTGCGCGATTAGCCAATGGCACTGCGCTTACTCCTGGTCCATAAAATTCGACAAATTTACCTACCACCCCATGAGTCCGTAGCATTTCTGTGATGGTTAACACAAGGTCGGTAGCTGTGACCGCATCGGGTAAGGTGCCACTAAGTTTGAACCCAACTACCCGAGGAATCAACATAGAAATGGGCTGCCCTAACATCGCTGCCTCGGCCTCAATGCCCCCGACTCCCCATGCCACCACACCTAACCCATTCACCATTGGTGTATGCGAATCTGTTCCCACACAGGTATCTGGATACGCCGAAACGATGCCATTCTCATCGTTAGTAAAAACTACCCGAGATAAATGCTCAAGGTTTACTTGATGCACAATACCCGTACCTGGAGGCACCACTTTAAAATTATCAAAAGCATCCTGCCCCCAACGTAAGAATTGATACCGTTCTACGTTGCGTTGATATTCAATCTCTACGTTACGCTGGAAGGATTGATTATGAGCAAAATCATCCACAATGACAGAGTGGTCGATCACGAGTTCAACCGGTACTAATGGATTGATACGCTGAGGGTTCCCCCCTAAACGAGCCATCGCCTCACGCATAGCGGCCAGATCCACTACTGCGGGAACCCCTGTGAAGTCTTGTAAGACCACACGCGCCGGACTAAATGCTATCTCATGATCGGGAGCCGCATTCGGGTCCCAGTTAGCTAAGAATCGAATATCATCTGCCGTCACGTTCACACCGTCTTCGGTGCGAAGTAAGTTTTCTAGGAGAATTTTTAAACCATAAGGCAGGCGATTTACATCCATGCCCTGATTTTGAAGTGCAGAAAGCTGAAAAATCTGATAGGTCTGCGCGCCCACAGAGAGGGGTTGGCGAGACATAAAGCTGTTTGGGTGTGACATATAAAAACCTCCTTGTTAGTTGGTGAACGCCGTTTACGCAGCTGCCCCTAACCACAAGCCGCTGCGTGCTACAGCGTGATACGTCATCCCCCATCATACACGGTTCACGCCAAATACTGGTTTCAATTGTATTTGACCGTAAACGATGCGCTCGATTACTTTTAATCAAGGTACAAGAATACGTGCCACACTTTCATTACTCCCTTTAGGTGCCGTATCACTGTTTTTCACAGTGACAAATATAGTTCCTAGTTGATTATCAATCTTAGGCGTATTCGGATGCGCTGGTAGGGCGATTGTTTGCAATAATCGATCGTCATTATTTCGATCATAAATAGCCATAGCCTTAGATTAAAAATCCATGCTGGCAGAGAACATAATCGTTCTAGGTGCACCTAAACCACTACTTAGGCTGCCTGCCCAATACGCTTTATTGGTTAGATTAAAGACATTGGCGCGTAGCGTGGCCGGTTTACCAACTAGGGCTGTTTCATAACGCGCACCCACATCAAAAATGGTACGACCCGCGACTGATAATGAGTTGTTTGCATTGATGTATTGTTTAGTTGCCGCCACCACATTCCCAGTGAGGCTTAGTCCTTGAACCTGAGGTATATCCCACTCTATCCCTGCTTTAGCCTGCCATTTAGGCATGCCTGTGGCATAGCGCCCCTGATTTATGCCCCCCGCCGTTTTAGTTAATTTGGCTTGGGTATAGGCCAACCCACCCATCAAGCGTAAGCCGCGCTGCGGCTCCCCAAAGAAACCAAGCTCTACTCCACGGTTACGTTGCTCGCCATCAAA
>NZ_CANRIC010000063.1:0-8729 GCF_947630565.1 uncultured Paenalcaligenes sp. | reverse complement strand
TAGTACATTTACGTAGTGATAGCAAGGGCTTAGCCGCGATTTATACCTATGGTTTTCACCAGTGCATTCGGTTGCACTTTTTCGATAGCCATGCAGCTTTTTGATAGCTGATCGAAGGTGTGCTCTCTAGAATAAAAACATAACAATTACCCTGTTTTTCTAGCCGGAGACGACCATGAGCCAAAATAGCCTTTTAGCTAAAGATCATTTTTTATTAGGAACCTTTGCTACCAACTGTGGTGGCGGAATGACCGTATCTAAACTTCCTGAACGGTGGCAGGCCACGTGGGAAAACAACCTAACATTAGCTCGATTATTAGATGACGCAGGCATTGATTTCATGTTGCCTATTGCTCGTTGGGTTGGTTACAGAGGCGAAACCGATTTTCATGGTTATGTACTGGAGACCGTGACTTGGGCGGCGGCCTTATTGGCCCATACAAAAAATATTAATATTTTTGCGACGGTGCATACTGTGGCAAATCATCCGGTCGTGCTAGCAAAACAGATTGCGACCATGGCACAAATGAGCGGTAATCGGGTGGGGTTAAACATTGTGGCAGGCTGGAATAAGCCAGAGTATGACGCACTGGGATTAGATTTACCGAATGATCATGAAACGCGTTATGGCTATGCCCAAGAATGGTTTGATATAGTGCGCAAACTATGGGATCACGAAGGCCGTTTTGACTGGGAGGGCAAATACTTTACGTTGAATCAGGTGCATGGTGATCCTAGACCTGACTGCCATCCTCCTATCTTTAATGCGGCCGGATCAGGTCAGGGCCGTGATTTTGCCAGCAGCAATGCGAACTTTTTGTTTACTCCCGCGATGGAACTAGAGCGTTCTCGTAAAGAGGTCGTGGAGCTAAAACAAATGGCGGCAGACAAAGGCCGCAATGTGGATGTGATGACTTTCTCGCATGTGATATGTCGCCCTACACAGGCTGAGGCCGAAGCCGAATGGCAGCGTATGCTCGATAATGCCGATACAGATGCAGTAGATAATTTGGTTAATTTGCAGTTTGCGCATGCCCATTCTTTTCCACACGAACTATTAGAGCAAATCCGTGAGCGCATGACAGTGGGACATGGTGGCTTTCCGCTTGTGGGTACACCCGAGCAGGTCGCTGATAAAATTTGTGCTTTACATGAAGCCGGATTCCGTGGCACAACCCTTTCTTTCTTTGATTATGTGAAAGAATTCCCTTATTTCCGTGATGAGGTATTGCCTATTTTAAAAGCGCGCGGTATTCGTCAGTAATTCGTTAGCGTCACTTTTTGTGCTGCAAAGCCGATTAAGCCTCAGGTTTTGCAGCCATTTTTTTCTTAGCTGTTAAAATGCGCTATACGCTTTTTTGTGATGATGATTTTTTATGACGACAGACACCTCTTTTTCCGTTGCAGACAGCACGAGCTATAAACATGGCATGCGCCATTTGGTTGGGGCGACGTGTGTAATTACTGCCGAGCACCAAGGGCAAAAATCAGGCTTAACCGCAACGTCAGTCACTTCGGTTGCCGCCGAACCACCCGAGCTATTGGTCTGTATAAATCAAGACACCTCAGCGTGGCCGTTAATTGAAAAAAGCGGTTGTTTTGGGGTAAATGTATTGGCTCTAGAACAACAGCAAGTGGCCTTGCAGTTTGCTGGGGTAGGGGGCGTGAAAGGCGCGCAACGCTATGAAAATGCGAACTGGACGCAGCACAATGGAATTTGGCTATTAGATGATGCCCCTGCCGTGTTTGCTTGTAGAGTTAGCGAAATTATCATTCGTCACAGCCACGCCTTAGTGTTAGGCACTGTAGAATACGTGCGCAGTGCAGATCAGACTATTGATCCTTTATTGTACTGGCAGGGCAAATTTGGCACTTTTCATAAATAGTACGTTTCAATGTCTGATAAGCCATTTTTCTATCAGCCCTAAAAAAAGAGCTTGGTTTATGCCAAGCTCTTTTCTATTCATTGATTGATTATTTAGCCAGCCAATCGACTAATTGCGCACTGAGCTGGTCACTGGCTAGGCCAAAGGCCTGAATAACCGCAGGCACAGAGGTGTCAGCAGCAGGTTGATTCAAGGTAAAGCGCTGAGTCTGTACGATAGAGGAATCAAGGCGGTTGATAAGTTGGGCATCAAACTGAACCACTACCACAGGCTGGTCATTTTGGTATTGAACCTGAAAATGACTGAGGTAGCCCTCTAAGGCAAAGTCTGTTTTCAATGCAGAATCAGAGCTAACGGCATTAAATAGTCGAGTATCCGTAAAGGCTTGGACAAAGCGCTCACGTAATAAGACGGGAGCATTATCAGCCCATTGTGTGCCTTTGTAGATTTGTATCTCTGACCCAGTGGGCTGAACCAACACGCGATTACTATTGATTAAGCGGTTAGCCTGAGGAGCAGCCACGTATAACGATACGTTTTTTTGTACAGCCGTGCTTTGCATAGCGGTAGCAGGTAGGTTATAGCGCGTTTGCGGTTCGGATTTAGGCAAAATAGAGCAGCCAGCAACGAGTACAAGCGTACCCAAAGCCGTTACACCTAAAACATGACGTAGTGATTTACGTATCATGGCTGAAATTCCTGTATTTTATCGCCACCTAATAGATAGTCTGTGGGGCTATTTTGTAGTTCTTGAGTGATGATTTTAATATTGCTTAGCGTTTGGCGCAGCTCTTGCATAGCGGGTGCGATTTGTGCAAAGCCTTGGCTACCTTGGTTAATAGCTGGGGCATTCTCCGCCAACATTTTTTGCAGATCCTGAGTGATTTGGCTTAGGTTCTGCATGGCTTCATTCGCTTTAGCAAAAGCACCACTACCTTCTTTAGTGATTAGATTACGGGTCTCCTTCAGCATTTTTTCTGCCTCATTGCTCGCGTTATTCAAGCTAGTAAAGAGGGCAGGCAGGCTTTCAGAACCATCAGCTAATTGTCCTAGTAGTCGTTCTAACTGTTCAATACTGTGACCAATACGCTGGGCATTATCCGAGGATAAAAAGGCATTAGCGTTAATCAATAATTCAGACACATTGGTCATTAGCTCTTCACCACCAGCCATTAGTTCGGCCATAGGCGAAGGAGTAGCCATAATCAATGCGGGATAGTCATCGGTTTTGTCTTCGTCTTCTAGGTCAGGACTGTCCGGCGATCCACCCGTTAACTCGATCACAGATGTGCCTGTAATCCCGGTTAAGGCGAGACGAGCTAAGGTATCTTTTTTGACCGGAATGCTTTCTTGAATACTAATGCTGACTAGGACGCGACGGATGTCGTTTGGGTCTAGTTCCAGTTTAGTGACTTCACCAATACGGATGCCGTTATATTGCACGGCTCCGCCACGGTTGAGTCCACGTACGGCTTCGGTAAAGACAACGGTATAGTCTTTGGTTTTATTATCACTCCCTGTTTTTGCTAGCCAAAGTGAAAACAAAATAGCTCCGGTAGCAATCAAAAGGGTGAAAACGCCAATCAGAATATGATGTGCGCGAGGTTCCATTACAGGTTCTCCTGACGTCGTGTTTCAGCTTGAAAGGCGGCGCGTCCTCGCGGGCCTTGGAAATAATCTTGTACCCACGGATCGTCGTATTTTTCGACCACGTCCAAGCTATCGTTAATAATGACGCGCTTTTGTGATAAGACGGCCACGCGATCACAGATGGTATAGAGCGTGTCCAAATCGTGTGTGACTAAATAAACCGTTAAACCCAATGCATCGCGTAAGGTTAAAATCAACTGATCAAAATCGCTGGCTCCGATCGGGTCTAGCCCGGCAGTAGGCTCATCTAAGAATAAAATCTCAGGATCTAGGGCCAAGGCACGAGCTAAAGCGGCACGTTTGATCATTCCCCCTGAAAGTTCAGAGGGGTATTTGTTTGCTGCATTGGCAGGTAAGCCTGCTAATGCCATTTTTAGCCGTCCTAAGTCCTCGGCTTCATCACGGCTGAGGCCGGTATGCTCAATTAAGGGCATAGCAATGTTTTCTACTACGGTCAGTGATGAAAACAGTGCCCCTTGCTGAAAGAGCACTCCAAATCTACGTTCTAGTTTAGAGCGATCTTCTGCATTTAAATCAGCAATTTTTTGGCCAAAAACGGTAATGTCGCCCTCGTTAGGGGGACGCAGCCCTAAAATCGCCCGTAGTAAAACCGATTTGCCTGTACCAGAACCACCAACAACACCCACAATTTCACCGGGGTAAATATCCATATCCAAGTTTTCATGAACCGTATGAGTCCCAAAGCGATTCACTAAATGGCGGACTTTAATAATAGGCTCTTTTTTTTGGCGTTCTTGTTGTTTGGCTTTATTGTCTTTTTTTAGTTGGGTGTTATGTTCGTGTGTCGCACTCATTTACCACCCCATTTCCATATAAAATAGTGCTGCCATTGCATCCAGTAAAATAACGATAAAAATAGAGTGGACCACAGCAGCGGTTGTGCGCTCACCTACTGACTGCGCACTGCCTGTAACCTTAAAGCCTTGTAAACAGCCAATCACTGCAATTAAAAAGGCAAAAATAGGCGCTTTAGCCATGCCTAAAAAGAAATGGCGAATAGAGACATCTTCGTTGAAAATATCAATAAACATGGTTGGAGAGATATCTAAGGTCCAAAAACAAACCAAAGCACCACCAAAAATCCCGGCAATCATGCCAATGAATGTCAGCATAGGCATGGCGATAAGCATGGCAAGTACCCGAGGGATGACCAAAATAAGCATTGGGTTTAAACCCTGAGCCCGTAAGGCATCAATTTCTTCGTTGGCTTTCATGGAGCCAATCTGAGCCGTAAAAGCACTCGCTGTACGACCCGCCATAAGAATAGCCGTCAACAATACCGCAAACTCACGCAAGAATGAGAAGCCTACCAGATTCACCGTGTAAATCGTTGCTCCAAAATCAGAGAGAATGGTGGCACCTAAAAAGGCAATAACGGCACCAACTAAAAAGGTTAATAAGAAAATGATGGGAACCGCATTAAAGGCCGTTTCCTCGATTTGAGCCACAATAGCCGTAACACGCCAGCGGCTAGGCCGTAGCATATTAAAAAATAAAGTCTCTAGAGTGAGGCCAACAAAAGCGGTTAATTCTAGGAACTGGTCCCAAAATCGTTGAGTCGCCCCCCCTATACGCGCAAAAAAATCTCCCATCACCGAATAATTCGGTTTTTTGGGTGGCGCTTCTTGGGTGCTTAATGCCCTAGCTACAGTGCGTAATAAGGCATCACGCTCAGTGGATAAGCCTACGGCGTGATCAAGGCGGTCTTCGAGCTGCTCTGGGGTGAGGAGTTCGCACAGTTGTTCCGCACCTGCTGTATCTAATTTATCTAACTGCGAGAAATCAATCGTGTTGTAAGACGATTTTTTTTGTGCGAACTGACGGATTTCATCACATAAAGCGCGATAGTTAGCCAACACCCACTCACCTTGTAAGTGGAGGCAGTCATTATCACTACGAAGAAAGCGAGAGTGGGATTGGGTCATAGACTCAAAGTCTACCGTAAAAAATAAGAAAAATAATGAATGATGCGGCCTAAGGGCGAGACAGAGCGTTAGAATTAGTCAATTTTAGGCAGTGGTGCCGTGCGGACTTGATTCCGGCCACCTTGTTTGGCAGCGTACAGCATTTCATCTGCAATTTTTAATACAGCAGTGGTGCTGTTCGCATGTTGTGGCCAAGAGGCGACACCCAAAGAAATAGTGAGCTTACCAACCGTGGTGAACTCATGTTTTTCTACGTCTAAACGTAGGCGCTCTGCAATATCAGCAGCGACTTCTAGCGAACAGGAGGGTAAAAGAATTAAAAATTCTTCGCCGCCTAATCGGATACAAAAATCTTGATCTCTAGACGTACTACGCATTAAAAAAGCCAGCTCCTTTAATACTATATCGCCTACGTCATGGCCAAAGGTATCGTTGACGTGCTTAAAGTGGTCAATATCTAAGGTAATCGCTGAAAAAAATGTTTGTGTAATATCGCATTTTTCAAGAATTCGCTCTAGGGCACGTCGATTGTTTAAGCCCGTTAACGGATCTGTGCGCACGTCTTGCCGTAGTTGACCCACATGGTCATGCACATTTTGTAAGCCATGCAAAAAGGCATGCTTCAGCTCATTGGCCTCAAAGTACCACGCTTGAATACGTTCAACGCGTTGAATGGTTGTACGCTGCCTCATGTTTTTGGCATTAGCTGCTAATTGACGCAGTGGGCTAGAAATAAGCCAAGCGCACAGCCAAATTAGAGACAGCATCGTTAAATTGATCGGTAAGCTGTGCAACAGGATCTTTTGCATTAGCCCTTCGTGCGCATTCAGGGTGGCGTCTGCAGGTCGTTGGGACACGACTCCCCACCCAGCCGCTGGAATATAAGCATAGCCACTGAGCATTTCGATGCCCTTGCTATTGACGATGGCTTTGGCACCTGTGCCGCCACTGAGGGCTAAATCCAATAATGGATTCGTATGCACAGCAGACCCCAGACGTTCTTTATCGGGGTGATAAAGCAGGCGTTTTTTGTTATCTACCACATAAATATAAGACCCATCATGATGGTAGTGTTCGCCTAATAACCGACTAAGAATATTTTTTTCTTTTAGATAAATAGAACCACCGATGTAACCTAAATAAGTACCGTTTTCATGGAAAATAGGGCTGGAAATTAATACCAACAAATTATCCATGGAGGATTCATAGGGTTGGCTAATTAAGGGCTTACGTTCTTTTAGGGCTTGTAAAGGGCCAGGGGTGGTGAGAATTTGTCCATGTAACTCAATGGCATTATCAGAGCTGGCTAACACGACTCCATTTGCATCACTTAATACAACAGAGTTAAAGGCGTAGTTTTGTTTTGAGAGGCGTTGTGTTTCTTGATTTAAATAGCGTTTTTGAGGCCAGTTTTGGGCTATGTTTTTTGCACTATAAGCCAATTCTAATAAGGCACTTTCTAAAAAAGCTTGAGTGCTATCAGCTAACTTAGAAGCATACGCTTCGTTACTCAATAAGGTATTATCAATCAGAGCTTGTTTTTGGACTTTAGCACTGGCAATAAACATATTGATTACCGCAACAAGGGTACTCAATAGTGCCAAGATGACAATCAGTTGTCGCAGATTCGAACGAACCAAAAAGGCCATAACTACTATTCCTAGTGCTAAAAATATGTAATGCCGCTCATTTTTCTTGATAAGTGTAGCTTGTCTGGTTCTTTTTAAATATAGATAAGCGCTTTCTCTCAGAGCTGAATCATATAGGGTTTACCACTAAACAAAAAGTCTTTGAGCTTAAAATACAAGGTTTAAACTGTTTAGATTGTATTTTTTCTGCGTTTGTGGCATAAAAAATTGACTCATTATAGGAAATCACATGTTTGAACACGTAGTCCCCTATGCTGGCGATCCTATTTTTAGAATTGCAGCCCAATTCCAAGCTGATCAGCGCGAAAAAAAAGTCAATCTAACCATTGGCTTATATTTTGAAGACGATGGCAGCGTGCCTTTACTTTCTTGCACGCAAATCGCAGAAAAACAGTGGGCCGAGAAAAAGCAGCCCAGAACTTACTTACCGATGGAAGGCCTAGCCACGTATCGTGATGCGGTACAGCGCTTGGTGTTTGGTGCCGATAGCGAAGCCTATCAATCTAAACGTATTGCCACCATTCAAACGTTAGGTGGTACAGGCGCCTTAAAGGTGGGTGGCGATTTGTTGCACGAAGCCTATCCGGATAGTCAAATGTGGATTAGCGATCCTGCCTGGGATAATCATCACTCTATCTTTGGTGGTTGCGGTATTAAAACGAATAAATACCGTTATTTTGACTCTCAGACGCAAGGTGTGGATTTTGAGGGCATGTTGGCAGATATTAGTGCGTTAGCAGAGCATAGTTTTGTCTTATTGCACCCATGCTGCCATAACCCAACGGGGGCTGACCTTTCCAATGACCAATGGTTACAGCTTATCGCCGTACTTAAAGAGAAAAAGCTAATTCCATTTCTAGACATGGCATACCAAGGTTTTGGTCAGGGCCTTGATGAAGACGCATTTGCTATCCGAGAAATGGCAAAAGCAGGTTTAGAGTTCCTTGTTGCCAACTCATTTTCTAAAAACTTCTCTTATTACGCTGAACGATGTGGTGGCTTATCTATTGTATGTAAAGACCAAACTCAGGCAGATCAGGTATTAGGTAAATTGAATGCGTGGGTACGTAAAAACTACTCAAATCCTCCGGCTCATGGTGGACATGCAATTGCCACTGTTTTAGATTCAGATGAGTTATACCAAAGCTGGTTAGCCGATGTGACGGCAATGCGAGCACGTATTCATGCAATGCGTCACGCCGTTTATGACCGTCTTAACGAGTTAGCCCCTGCTTATGATGCCAGTTATATGATTAAACAACAGGGCATGTTTAGCTATACCGGACTCTCTATAGAACAGATTATGCGTCTTCGCGAAGAGTTTGGTGTGTATATGCTTGATTCAGGTCGTATCAGTGTTCCTGGGCTGACTACACAAAACGTAGACTATTACGCTCAGTCATTAGCCGCAGTCGTTTCCTAGTCATTACAAGCTCTAAAAAAAGCGCTACTACAGCGCTTTTTTTTCGTTTTTATGCCGTCTAATACGACTTTAGTCTAAGTGAATACCCTTGTTTTATAATTTATCAGATTACGTCGAAAACCTCTTCCTTCAGGTGGAGGATGTAAGACGTTGCCGCAAAACGCGGCAAGATATA